>JAZSRF010000009.1:0-36505 GCA_045538335.1 Clostridia bacterium
ACACACACACACACACACACACAACTTTTATGTAAATTAACACTACAAAGTAGTGGCGTTTTTCGTACTCAAAAAATAGCAAAAATAAAGACAAGATAAGCATACAAAATATGTATGCTGTCTTGTCTTTTTTTGAGCAAAAGGAGATGATAACATAAAATAACAAGGAAAGAAAAAAGAGAATAATAAACAAAACAAAAAAGACAAATAATATATTTACAATTAAAACATTATGTGATAAATTATAACTGTAAAACAAACAGTTATGCAAAAGAAAGGAAAGAGGTAAAATATGAAAGAAAAACAAGGTATATCATTAATAGTACTAGTAATAACAATAATAGTAATGGTAATATTAGCAGGAGCAATAGTACTAACATTAAACAACAGTGGAATAATAGATAAAGCAAGTGAAGCAGTAGATGCAACAAATTATGCAACAGTAAAAGAGCTAACACAAATGGCATGGGCAGAAGCATATGCAAATGGAGCAAAAACACAAGCAGAATTTCAAGCAGCAGTAGATAAAGCTCTAGAAGACAATAAAGTAGATACAGATAGATATGGGATAATAGTAACAACAAATGGAGTAGAAGTAGCAAATGGCTGGATACAAGATGGACTAACAGTAAAAAGAGGAGATGACGTATTAGAAATAGGAAGTGACTTTACGTATAATGCAGAAGTAGAAGGCTACGAAGGTGGCTGGAAAGTATTAGGCGCAGAAAATGGAGAACTACTAATAATGTCAACAGTTGATGTAAGTTTTTTAGAATGGGGAGACGCTGGTATAGATGAGGCAGTAAATGACTACCTAAACGGAGTAGCAGAGTTAGATGGGCTATGTGAACCATATGGAAAAGGAGAAAAAGCAACAGGAGCAAGAAGCATAAGAGTAGAGGATGTAAACAAGATAACAGGTTACGATAAAACAACGTATCAAGAGGGAACAATAGAGGAATATGGAAATGAAGTAACATATTCATATGCAGGAATAGGAAAAATAAAATATTATTCAGCAAATACAAAAGAAGAAAAGACAGTAAATTGTAGTACGTTCTATTATTTAGATGCAACAAATAAATTAGTAGAAGCGGATTTAGCCACAGAAACAGGAATAATAACAAAACTAAAAAATGATTATTGTTATTATGATGTATTAGACATAGAGTCAATAGATAGTGAAAGTAAAGTATATACAATGTTATTTGATGCACAGTATTGGCTTGCCTCTCCGTATGTCATTACGACTACTTACGAGGCTCATTTCGGCATGCATATTATGGATTTGGGTACAGTACGTGGTACTGACTTGTGGGTTTCGGATGGTATCGCGAACTACGGTGAGAATGGTGTGCGTGCGGTAGTTTCTCTGGCATCTGACATTCAAATATAAGAGGCTGAACAAAAAAGTTAGAAATACATAAAAGCTGGTAGTAGGATAGCTTTTATAAAACATAGATAAATGGCGGATTAGAAAGGTATAAAATTACGAGCAGTGATTCGTAATTACATACCTTTTCCTTAATATGTGTAAAACGCTCTAAAACGAAAAATAACGAATAAACACTTTTAATCAATAAACATCTTATTTGTTCTTTTCTGCAAAAACGGTCTGGTTATAAGTAAAATATTTGTAATTTAAAGTGTAGGATATAGTATTTTCTAGATATTTCCTATACTTTTTTATTATGCCTAATAAAAATATATAATGATTACATAAAAAATGAAAAAATGCTTGCAAATTTGTTAAAAGTAGTGTACAATAGTAGCAGTTAAAAAAATTATGTAATACACATTTACGGGGGGTATGAGATGGAACTTATTATTCAAGACTTTATAGATTACTTAGAAGGCAAACAAGTATCTAAAAACACACTTTTATCGTATAAGAGAGATATCAATCAATTATGCGCATACTTAGAACAAGTAGGGAAAAAAATGTTTGAAGCAACAGAGGAAGACTTAACAGCATATATTGCATATATGCAAACATTAGAAAAATCTAATGCAACAATTTCTAGAAATATAGCTTCTATGAAAGCTTTTTATAGATATTTGTTAAAACTAAAATTAGTAGAAAAGAACATTGCAGAAAAATTAACTTCTCCAAAAGTTGAGAAAAAAGAATTGTCTATACTTTCAGTTACTGAGGTTGAAAACTTATTAGAACAACCTAGTACTAGTGACCTTAAAGGACAAAGAGATAAGGCTATGCTTGAAGTGTTATATGCTACAGGTATTAGAGTTACAGAATTAATATCTCTTAACTTAAGTGACGTTAATTTAAATGCAGGTCATATTAAAGTCAAGAAGAAAAATAAGGAAAGAATAATACCACTTGGAAATACAACTTTAAGATATTTAAAAGAATATGTTGAAAATGTAAGACCGCTTTTAATAAAAACAGAGGAAGAACCATCTCTATTTATTAATGCAAATGGTCAAAAGATGACTAGACAAGGATTCTGGAAAATACTTAAACAATATAAAGAGCAAGCTAAAATAGATAAAGAGCTTACTCCACACACAATAAGACATTCATTTGCTGTACATATGTTACAAAATGGTGCAGAAATAAAAACAGTACAAGAATTACTTGGACATACTGATGTAGCATCAACATTAATGTATACACACGTTGCAGATATGAAATTAAGAGATGAGTATTTAAAAGCTCATCCAAGAGTGTAATAAATGAAATTTAAGCGAATACTTAGGTATTCGCTTTTCTAAAATAATAAATATGTAAGTAGACAAAGATGTTACGGGAGAGAAAATATGAGAAACTTAAAGTTAACTATAGAATATGATGGAACAAATTTTAACGGTTGGCAAATACAAAAAGATAAAAGAACAGTACAAGAAGAAGTACAAGTGGCTTTATCTAAAATATTAAAAGAGGATATAACAATAACTGGTTCTGGAAGAACTGATGCTGGAGTACACGCCTTAGGACAAGTTGCAAATTTTAAAACAGAAAAAACAATTAAGCCACAAGAGTTGTTATTTGGTATAAATACAATGCTTCCTATAGATATAGTAGTAACAAATGTTGAAGAGGTAGAAGAACAGTTTAACGCGAGAAATAGCGCAAAAAAGAAACACTACAGATATGTTATAAACAATGCTAAATTTCCATCAGCATTAAATGCAAATAGAGAATATCATTTTAAATATTTCTTAGACATAGAAGCGATGCAAATGGCAGCAGATGACCTTGTAGGTGAGCATAATTTTAAAGCATTTGCTGCAGCTGGAAGTGCTGTAAAAGATACAACAAGAACAATTTACCTACTAAAAGTAAATAGGCTTGGAGATAGAGTTATTATAGACATTGTTGGAAATGGTTTCTTATACAATATGGTGAGAATAATAGTAGGCACACTTTTAGATATAGGTTCAGGCAAATTAGATATATGCGTAATGAAAAATATGATAGAAACTAAAGATAGAGCTTTAGGTGGTAGGACAGCAGGTCCAGAAGGATTATATTTAGTAGATGTAGAATATTAATAAAGAGTAGACAGGGGTAATATTTATTCCTGTTTATTCTTTACATTTATGTTAACGTGTGATATAATTCTATGCGAAGATTACGTGAGTAGCCTTCCAAAATTGGAGGGCTATTACCCTCTAAAAAACTAAGGAGGAAAGTTATGTTAGCAGCTAAATTGAGTACGTGTACGTGGAGCAGAATACCTACGTGGATTAATATGAGAAGCAGTAATCCAGGAGATGAATACCTAGATAATGAGTATAGCGAGTCGGATTTTGATAATTACGTAGAGATTCTCTTTAGAGAATTTGCAGAAAAGATTAAGGTAAAATACAGCCAAGTTAGAGATATTTTGTACGGTCATAATACTGAGTTCTTTGAGGAAAAAGCTCGGTACTTTAGCGAGTATAGTTCTATTCAGCCAAGCGAAGATGATTTTAAAAGTTTAACAGGTAAATTGCTTTTGCCGTGTGTGTTTGAGCTTGAGAAGAAAAGTAATGTTCAAGCTTTTTTAGATAGCTTTGACGAGCTTGGACTCGAGGAAAAAGTAGAGATATTAGATAGACTCTCTAATGCTAAAATAGAATTTGGTGTGTTGGATGTAGGTCCATCAAATAGTGTAGGAAAGACTATAGTGGCTTTGTCAGAGGCTACTAAATACAAATTAATTAGAAGTGTATTTGAAGCAGAGGTCAATATTGATGTTGAACTGAGATGACTAACTATAAAATAAAAAAGGAGACTGTTATGGTATTCGAAAAAGTTGAAAATTTACCAATGACATTATATCACTCCCCTGATGGTAAAATGTGTGGATATATTGAACTGGCAGATATGGCATATCCTTTAACCATACGGGTTTCTTTAAATGATAAAGAAATTGCTCCTGTTTCATACAACTGCTTTGGTTATCCTATTTTTAGTGAAGAACAAGCAAGAATTTATAGACTTAAAAATTATGAATACAAGAAGGCAAGTAGAGATAAAGAAGACTTAAAACTCAAAGTGAGTTATAGAGTGGATACTTCGTGGATTCATAGCTCTTTCTTTGATACCGCAACTGGTATAGATAGGAGTTTGGTTGGACTAATTGAATTTAATAGGGTGCTTAACGATAGAAAGAGGTACATTAAGAGACATCCTAACGAACGTTTAAATGCATTTGTGGTTTTTGGGAAATTTTTGCTTGATGACAGAGCTCAACTATGGAGTATAGAAAGAACAGAGAGAGGCAAAGTAGTAACCAAAGCACCAGTTGAAACTTTGGAAGAATTTAAAAGAAACAATCCTTCAGGATATACTTTTGTTTGTGGAGAGAAACAACTGGCTATTCCTAAACCTAATTCCATTTGTCCGTGCTGTGGGAAACATCTTACTATTTACGATGTGAGAGATAATTTTTGCGTTTACGTCGATGGCAAGTACTATCACGAAAGTTGTTATCACGAGCTGGAAAAATGCAATGAGATTATTGAAATTATCTTAAATATAGTTGGATGTGCCTATGGTGCAGATGAGTATCAGTATGAATTGTTGCCTAATGGCTATTGTAATGGCCTGTGTTGTGTACACATTCCTTGGTTTTTAGTTCATACCAAATATGGTGACATTATAATCGGCAAAAGAAAAAGAGTAATTTCTATTGAATGGCAGGAGAATTTTAAACCTTTTGATATGAATGAACTTTTTGCCAGTGAAGATGTTACTAAATGGTGGGAAAACGGGAAACGAGGTATTCATGCGTGGAACGCTGAAAGTGCTTGGAACTACCTTACAAGAGTTAATAAAGCGGTAGGAGCCTAGTAAAGGAGTAGTGTTATGATAAATTTAGAGCTAGTTGAAATTTTAGCAAATGAGGGTGTGCGTTTTTGCAGAGTAAATGGATTTTCCATTGAACCGTACGGTGTTGATGGGGCTCTTTTAAAGGGGCGTATCCCTCTTAAGCTTGCAAGAAAGATATGCGAAGGTGTAGATACAGAGGAAGTTAAGATTTCTACTCATTATGGCAGTTATTTAGATTCGCCTGATGAGTGGGCAACGAATGTAGATTTGGCAGATATTCTGTCTGAAATTGTGCATAACTTAAATCAGTATAGTGATGTTCAAAAGGTCTATGATGAGAAGCGAGCAGAATATATACGGAAAGCCGAGCAAAATGGAAATCTTGATGACATCTATGTTCTGTATATGCACTTAGATACGCCTGAGGCTGTAAAACACGCTATCAGAGTTATTCGCGAAAGTGGATATATTAATCAATGCCTGTGGGATAGATAAACTAAAACCTACAAGAAGCAATAAATTGTTTCTTGTAGGTTTTTCTATATTCATTGAAACATATTCACAAACCAACAAAATGTTTCAGTGTAGTGAAACATTTTGCTTGAAAAAATAAACAAAAACACCAAACATAATGTTTGGTGTTAATCTGGTGGGAAAGACCGGAATCGAACCGGTACGAGTGTTACCTCGCAGGATTTTAAGTCCTGTGCGTCTGCCAGTTCCGCCACTATCCCGTGCAAGTAATATATTAACATTTTTTTCGCCTGCTGTCAAGAAGTTTGCTAAAAATATTTTTCGTAATTCATATTTTTCTTGAAGCCACCATATATTATAACAAGATTAAGGGGGAAAACTATGCTAAATTGTAGGAAAATATTAATAATATTTGTAATAATTGTAATGCTATGTAATGTAATTATGCCAATAAGTATATATGCTTTGCCAGATTTTGCTATAGTTGAGAGTAATAGTGAAAGTGTTGAGACAGAAAATAAAAACTATAAAACAGCGGAGTCTTCTATACAAACAGCGGCGGCACCTACTTTTAATTTTCAGTCGGCATCTCAAGTATTAATGGAAGCAACAACGGGTGAAATAATATATGCTAATAATGAAAATGACAGATTACTTCCGGCATCAGTTACAAAAATAATGACACTTCTTCTCATAATGGAGCAGATAGACAGCGGAAGTTTAAGATACACAGATACTGTAACTTGCACAAGCAATGCTTCTGGAATGGGTGGATCACAAATTTGGTTTAAAGAAGGTGAAACGTTAACAGTTGATGAAGCTCTAAAATGTATTTGTGTAGTTTCGGCAAACGATGTGAGTGTTGCCATGGCTGAACTTGTAGGTGGTAGTCACGAAAATTTTGTTGCTATGATGAATGCTAAGGCGAAAGAACTGGGAATGGAAAACACTAACTTTATGAATGCGCACGGAATAGATGAAGAAAGTCATTATACAACTGCAAAAGATATTGCTATAATGTCGCGTGAGTTAATGATAAAACATCCAGATATTAAAAAATATACAACAATTTGGATGGACAGTATACGTGGAGGAACTTTTGAGCTTGCAAATACTAATAAGTTGTTAAAAACATATAAAGGAACGACAGGTTTAAAAACAGGTTCTACATCACAAGCGTTATTTAATTTGTCTGCTACGGCTGAAAGGGAAGGATTATCTTTAATTGCAGTGGTAATGAAGGCGCCAACAAGTAAAATCAGGAATGAAGAGATAACCAGTCTTTTAAATTATGGATTTTCGGCGTATACAAGTCAGAAAATAGGAATAGCTGGTGAAGTAGTGGAGAAAATACAAGTAAGCAAACATATAGGAGAATTGGTGGATGTTGTGCTAGAAAAGGATGAGTATTTAATAAGTAAAAAAGGAGAAACAAAAGAGTATACAAAAGTTATAAAATATAATGAGGATATGAAAGCTCCAATAGCTAAAAACACATGCGTAGGTAAAGTAGAATTTGTGGCAAATGATGGTAGTATTTTGCGTGAGGCCAATTTAATTTTAACACAAGATGTAACGAAATCTAATTTGTGGGAATATATAATATGCATGGTAGATATATTCACAATGAAGGGGATGAAAATAACGTAAATAAATGTAGTATAATAGCGTAAAACAAATAGTTTAAAGATGTAATATTTCGTAAATGTTACATCTTTTTTACATTTGTGTTAATGAAGCTACAAATCAATGATTTGAGTTGACTATTTGCCATGTTTGTTATATTATTTTCACAGTATTATGGAGGTTTGTACATATGATAGGAATGAATCAAATAAAGAAGAGATTAATTCATGGAATTTTAATAGGATTAGCAATAGGATTGGTGTTTGTAATTATTACAATTATAGTATCTAATAATATTGTTACGGGATATAAGGAAGGAACAAATAAAACGTTTTTAGAGAAATATACATCTGATGTTGTAACGTTTACAAGAGATGTTGTTCAAGGTGAAACAATAACAGAAGATATGTTGCAAGTTACAACAATACATAAAAACACAGTACCAAACGGTGCATATACATCTACAGGAGCTGTAGTAGGTCAAGTTGCAAAATATAACATAGTAAAAAATTCAGCAGCAGTATCTTCTATGGTATCAAATAAAATAATATCACAAGATATGAGAATACAAGAAATAAATGCTGTAGTTCTTCCAACTGATCTTATGGTAAATGATTTTATAGATATAAGATTAATGTACCCAAGCGGTGTTGAATATATAGTTCTTGCTCAAAAACAAGTTACAAATATAGTTGGAACAACAATTTGGATGGACATGTCTGAAGAAGATACGCTTTTATTAAACAGTGCTATCGTTGACTCATATTTAACGGATGGAACAAAACTATATGCTGTAAGATATACTGACCCAACAACACAAATAAAATTAGGTGAATCAGAAGATGCTGTAAATCAAGCAAAATTATGGTTAAAGGATGAAATAGGTAAAGAACTTGCAAATTATAAAGTGGCAGAAGAAGCGTATGTTACAGATAATAGACCAACAGGAGAAGTAGACGTATATGGTGAAGCAGTTACAACTCCAGTCTACTCTGCAACAGATAGAATAATAGACGTAGTAACAAAATATGCAATTGAGTATAGATACTATGTTGAATCATATAACGAAACAAAAGCAAATTATCAACCAAACGCTCAAGTAATGGCATTTATGAGAGAAAATGAATATATAGTAAAACAAGCGAAAGACAAACTTGATGCTGTAGCAAGACAAAATATAGAAAGAAGTATTGCATTATTTGAAAATTCAAATGCTGATGGATATTCAAATGTAATATCTGGAATAAACACTTCAGTAAGTGCGCAACAGTCATTAAGAAATCAAGCTTTAGGAGAATAAATTAGGAGGAACAAATGCAAAAGGTAATAGGTTTAGTAGGATATGTGAACAAAACGGAATATATTATTAATTTGGCAAAAGTATTATCAATTACAGGCAAATCAGTGCTTGTAATTGATGGCACAGTAGAAGAACGTTTAAGATATTCTATACCAGCCTTTAATAATTCAGAAAAAGAATATTTAGTACATTTTGATACAGTGGATTATGCTTTGGGATTTAGAAGTATTGAGAGTATAAAAGAGTATATTTGCAAAAAGACTTCTAACGCAGATAGTTACGACATTATATTAATAGATATAGATAATGTTAGTGCATATGAAGATTTTAGGCAAGAAAACTTTGCAAAGACATTCTTCTTTTTAGAATATTTAAACATTTCTATGGCGAAAAATGAAGAGTTGTTAAAAGTAATATCAAGTTATGAAGCTGTAGACAGAAAACCAGTGCTTACAAGAGTTATATTTAAACAATATGCAACTCGTGCAAGTGAAAAATATTTTGAAAACAAGATATTGAGTTTCCCAATAGAATGGAATGAAGTAGCATACGAACTTCCATATATGGATCAAGATAGAATTGCAGATATAGAATTTGAGCAAAGTGGTTATATAGATATGAATAGACACACTAAACAATATTTAAATTTAGTAACAGATATGGCGTCAGATATAATTGGAGACGTGCAAGCAGGGGATATCAGAAAAATGGTAAAAATGTATACAAGGGGGAGAATGTAATGCCAAAGATAGTTTTTTGGAGTCCGGTAGCAACTTCTATAGGACAAACACACGCTAGTGTGGCTGTAAGTACATTAATGGCGATTGAAGAAGATTTTTCAAACATTCTTCTACACGGACATTGGCAAGCGAAGAAGATAGAAAGTTCTTTTACAGACTATGCATCACTTAGAGCACAAAATGTATTTAATAGTTCTAGTATGGGTATTACAGCTTTAGCAAGACTTGTTGAAAGCAATAAGCTTACACCAGAAAGTATTAGAAACTATGCAAAGCCTGTGCTAAAACAAAGATTAGATGTAATGTATGGCACGAATGTTGCAAGTAGAGAACAATTTAGTCAATTAACAAATAGTCTTTCTATGGTAATACAAAAAGCAAGTGAAACCTATGATTTGGTATGGATAGACCTTCCAAAAGGAACTGAAAAGACATATATAACAGATGCTTTAGAAAGTGCGGACTACATAGTTTGTACTATAAATCAAGAAGAAGTATTTTTAGAAGAAGCAATAGAAAAATATCTTGCAAATGATATTATAAAGAAAAAACCAAGAATGCTTTTAATGTGTAATTATGAGCCGAAATCTAAATATAATATACCAAATATACGTAGAAAGTATGGTATAAAAGAAGAAATACGCTGTATACCTCACAATTATGTGTTTACAGATGCTTGTAATGATGGTTCAGTTATAGATTTCTTCTATAAAAATATATCTGCAGACAAAAATGATTATAATGGCGAATTTGTTCATGAAATAAGAAATATAACAAAAACAATATTAGATCACGTAAAAATATAATGTAAGGAGGAAAGAGCTTTGTCATTATCACTTATATTTAATATAATATTAACAATAGTTATATTAGCACTTGTAGCAGCTGGAATATATTATGCAGCAACAAGTAGAAAAGACACAGATTCGATCGATGAAGTTGAAAGAGAAAGACAACGTTATAGTATAAAAGGAATGACAGACTTCATAAAACACGAGTTTGATGAAATAACAAGAATGAATTTGTATGATCTTGCTCTTTCTGAAGATGAGTTCGAAAGAAGAAAGAATACAAAATATGATTTAAAGAAAGCTTTAAAAGGTGCAGGATATGCTTCTGCAAATGATAAAAAGTATGTAAAAACTTTAATGTTTGACCTTTTAAGGAACCAATATAAAGTAACAGACAGAAACTTAAATTATGCAATCCCTTTTGATAACAAAGAAAAGATGACAGCACAAGATAAGTTTGATATCTTATTACACATGTATAAGAAAAAATTCAAATCTAACGCTTTAAATCAAATAATATCTAAATATAGATTAGATGAACCTAAATTTGAATTTGATTCAGCTGTTCCATCATATGTAATAACACCTATGGAAATAGATAACATATATGATGAAGAATTAGGCGGAACTACAATAGATTTTGATGATAAATTAGAAATAGTAGTTCAAAGAATATACCAAGGATACAAAGGATTTAGCGTAATAGATGATATACGTGACCAAAACATAGACGGTGTATCTGGAGGAGTATCTGGTATTCCACCAAGCTTCTTAGACCAAGTTGGTGATATGGAAGATTATCTTGACCAAACAGGAAAATTAAACATACCAATGTCTTATGATTCAGTATGGATTTTCTATAAAGGTAAATCAATGTATTTATCTTTCCTATCATTTGGTAGTGAAGCAGAATTAAGAAGAGTTTGTCAAAACATATACAAATTTAATAATCCTGGACAGTTATCTGAATCTGTTGGTTTCAAAATCAACGAAATGAAAGATGGTTCCAGAATAGTTGTATTAAGACCAAACTTTGCAGAATCATGGGCATTCTTCGTAAGAAAATTCGCTCCACCAACATTAATAGATACAGAACAATTATTAGTACATAAAAATAAAGAACCAGTAATAGAGCTATTAAAATATTTAATTAGAGGAGCTCGTGTTACAGCAATAACAGGTGAACAAGGTTGTGGTAAAACTACACTTCTTATGGCAATAATGAAATATCTTTACCCAACAATAACGATGCGTGTTCAAGAAACTGCATTCGAACTTCACTTAAGAAAAATTTATCCAAGAAACAACATCTTATCTTTAAGGGAGACAGACACAATCACTGGACAAATGGGTCTAGACGTTCAAAAGAAAACAGATGGTGGTGTTAACATTCTAGGAGAGGTTGCAACTGACCCAGTTGCTGCTTGGATGATACAAATGGCGCAGGTTGCATCTAAATTTACACTATTTACACACCACGCCAAAACATTCCCTAACTTAATAACTGCACTAAGAAACTCGCTTTTGAAAATAGGTATGTTCAATAACGAAGATGTTGCAGAAGTACAGGTTGTAAATGTTATAAACTTTGACGTTCACCTAAAAAGAGGTGTTGACGGAACAAGATATATAGAAAGAATAACTGAATGTGTTCCAAAGGAAAAAGAATTTAAATATCACGAGGGATATAAAACAGCTAAAAATATGGAAAATAAATGGGAAGCATTTATGGATAATGCTACAGAGTACTTTAGACACATGACTCAAACATCAAACTATGATTATCATAATATAGTAGAATTCAAAGACGGTGAATATGTATTTGTACATCAACTTTCCGAAGCTAACGTACAAGCAATGCGTGAAAATATGTCTGACGAAGATATCAAAGCTTTTGATAAATTCTTAGACACAGCTTGGGGGTGAGTATAGGTGGCAAGTAATATATGGTACATAGTTGGTGGTTTGGTAGGATTTGCTTTTATAGGATTACTTGCTGTTGTAATATACTACCAAGCAACCAAGAAAAAATATGCTAGCAATAAGAAGCTTTATCAAAAAGACCAAATAGTTGTTAAGAATAAAACAAGCATAAGAGATATTTTTGATAAAATCTATCAAACAGCATATTTAGCACTAGTAAAGATCCCAATAGTAAGTCATTATACTAAAAAGACAAGACTTAAATTAGAGATGGTAAATGATTATACAGAGTATGAAATAAGAAAGAAAACAGGTTCAATAATGCTTGGCTCATTGCTATTTATATTTGCAGCGTTATTTGTTTTCTTAAATGTAGTTTCAGATTTGTATATGGCAGCAATAGTAACGCTTATGGTATTTGTAATAAATGATGTAATGATTAACTCTAGGGTTAATAAGGTTGCAGATAAAATATTAAGACAATTACCAGAAGTATTTACAGAAATAAGACACTCATTCCATGAACACGGTATGATAGAAGAAGCATTTAATGATGCTATAGAAGAACTTGAAGATAAAGAGATTATGCCTCAAATAAGAAAAATTAAAGATGCAATAATGTCAGACAATCCTGAAGTTCAACTAGAGAAATACTATGATACAGCGCCAAACAAATTCTTAAAACTATTTGCGGGTGTATCTTACCTTACAATGGAACTTGGAGATAGAGAAGTAAACGGTGTATCTGTTTACTTAAAGAACTTGAATAACATATTGAATGATGTTTATCTTGAAATATTAAAAAAAGATAAAATAAATTATATGTTTAGAAGCTTAACAGGAATTGCGATAGCACCAATATTCTTTATACAAATAGTAGAGAGTTGGGCTATATCTAACTTCCCAGCACTTATAAACTTCTATTCAAGTATTTTTGGATTTATAGTACAAGCAGTACTTATGGTCTCAATATTCTTAGCATACTTTTTACTAAAAGTAATAAAAGAAGATGCAAATGAAATTAAATTTGATAGAATAGTAACTCAAAAGTGGCAAGACAGGGCGTATAAAATACCACTAGTTAGATTTTTAGTAGATGGATTTATGCCTAAGGAACATACTAACAAGTATGTGAAATTATCTGATAGAATAAAATCTACAAATTCATTTTTAACAATGCCGTGGTTTTATATAAACAAGTTTATGTATGCAATTGTAGCATTTGTTGCGATGTTTATCCTTCTTATAAACATACATATGATAGATTTAAATAGTATATATAATGATATCAGTGAAGAGTTTATAGGACTTGGAACATTGTCTCCTGAAGACCAAAAAGCAGCAGAAGCAATGAACGCTCAAGATAAAGTTGTTGTAGACAAGCTAAAAGGTGAAAAAAATGTTTCAAAAGAAGATGTAAAATATGCGCTTCAAAAAGAAACTGGAAAGCAAGTTACAGATACAGATATTGACAGGGTATTAGAAAAAATAGAGGGTGTAAAAAACAACTTCTTAAAATTCTGGGAAGTAATAATAGCACTACTTGTGGCTTGGATAGCTTACTTTGTTCCAAACATTACTTTATTTGTTAAGAATAAAATAAGAGCGTTGGAAAAGGAAGATGAAGTAATGCAATTCCAGTCAATAATACTAATGCTTATGTATATAGAACGTGTAGATGTACAAACAATATTAGAATGGCTTGAGAGATATTCATATGCATATAAAGAGCCTATATCTACAGCTCTAAACAACTATGAAGCGGGAGCAGTTGAAGCATTAGAAGATTTAAAAGATGCTGTTCCACAAAAAGACTTCAAACGTATAATAGAAGCATTAATTTCTGCCGTTGAAAGAATCCCTATTAAGGATGCATTCGACGAGTTAGAAACAGAAAGAAGTTTCCAATACGAAAGAAGGAAAGATACCAATGAAAGAATCATACAAAAGAAAACATCGCTTGGAAAAACCATTGGATTTGCTCCTTTAATAATACTTGTAGCTGGTTACTTCGTAGGTCCATTGTTACTAGTAAGTATAATGCAACTTATGACTTACTTCGAAACAATGTCATTTTAAACATGGTTAAAGCGTGGTAACACGTTTAACAATATAAAGGTTATATCACCTAAGGGTGAATAACAATATATTATAATATATTATTCATAAAGGAGGTTAAAAATATGGATAATGCACAAAAAGCGATTATGATTGGTGTTGGACTTTTCATTACAATTATAATCATATCTGCAGTACTATTAATAACTAACTTAGGTACTGGTTTAATAAACAATGCACAAGGACAAATGTCTAATATTTCAACTGCAGTACAAAACCAAATCACTGGTTCTTATGACGGAAAAACTATGACTGGTTCTGACGTTATATCTGCAGTACAACTATATCAAAACTCAAATGATATATCTATAAGAATAGTTGTATCTAAAGATACTCAATTTGAAACAGGTAAATATGCAGTAGCATTAGATACTAGTATGGATGTATCTAAACCTCAAGCAGGTGGAGTATTTGTTACTCCAGGCCAAAACAAAACAGCTTATGACGAATTGGGAGATGATAAAGATTCTCTAGCATCAATTCAAGCTGTTGGTGGAGTATCTTCAACTCAAACATATTATACATATGTTATGAAAGATACAGATTCTGAAGCTGTTATGGGTATCCTATTCGTAAGAAAAGGAGCAACTTTAAAATAATTTAAAAGTCCAAAACTTAAAAGGCATATAATTATGTTGTATGCCTTTTTAAGTCTATTTTAAGATATGTTAAAATTAGGCTAAAGATGAATAAAAATTAATAAATAAAAGAAGATTATTTAATCTTTTTCTACTTGTTAATTTAATGAAAGGAGAAGGCTATGGAAGACTTTAGTATAAGAGCAATAGTTATTGGTGTATCATTGTTTGTTACAATGCTTACTCTTACAGCAATATTGATGTATTTTAATACAGCAAGAAGTGTTGCAGATGAAGTGAATAAAAGAACAGATATAGCTAACTCTTATGATTACATTATGAATGAAGGTGCATTTGAAGATGAGCTATCTGGGGTAGAAGTACGCTCGTTAATACACAAATATGCTGGAAATAGTAGTGTTAATATTAACGTTAGTATAACAACTGATGGCAAAAAAGTAGATTATAAAAATGTAAATAATACTTGGTTAAAAACTATAAATGAAAATGCCAAGTTAATAAATGAAAAAAACATGGATGTAATAAATCCATCCGACACTTATACTGTGAATAAAGTGGAAAAACAAAACAAAATAACAATAGATATTAACTTAGTTGTGGAAGATTAAGGTGAAAATAAATGGAAGACAATATACAAACAATTATTGTAGTTATAATATCCGCATTTCTTCTTTTCATATTTCCTGTATATATGGCTTATGAGAAGAAGGATGATATTTCTTATGCCCTTGCAATGAGATATACACAAGATTTAGTAGATGAAGTAAGAAGTAAAGGCTATTTAACTAAAAATATGTATGAAGATTATAGGGCAAAATTAAAAGTTACGGGTAACTCTTATGATATACAAATGACGCATGAATATAACAGATATGACCCTATAACAAACTATTACAAAATAGAAAATGAACAATACGTACTTGTAAAAACTACTACACAAGAACAAAGAGAAATATATGAAGATGAAGTGTTAGAACAAGGAAGGCAATTAGGAAAAATTTCAGAAGACTCTTCAGAAAAGGAATTAAAGGATTATTTACAAGATGTATATAAACAAAATGGTATAGATAAGGTGGAAGAAACATATAAACTGTCTAAAGAGATATATACATCAAATCACATAGTAAATGTTTTAAACAGTGAAAGAAAATTACAACTTAATTCTACTTCAGCTAATGTTAAGTGCAGTGATGTTTATGATGCAGATGATGGTTGCCAATATGCATACATTATGAATGTTGATGATAACTTCAATATTACAATAAAGAATACGAACATAACACTAGCAACTGTGATATACAATATGGTAACTGCTAATACATTAGATAGCAATACAAGAATATATGTAAATTATGGTGGAGCTATCCTTTCAAATAAATGGTATGGTAATATAGATTACGCTAAAATGAAGCACGATACTTTAAGCTTAAAAAAGTTTAGTGAAACAGTAATATTTACCCCAGAACGCCATTTTTATATTACAAAAGATGGTGGGATTTACCCAACAACAGATAAAGCGGCAAACAACTCACCTATAGTAAACAATTGTGATGGATTATACGTACTAGACTTTGATGTAAAGCCGGAAGAAGTAACTGAACTTAAAGAAAAAGGTTTAATTAAAATAGCAGATTATTCAGGGTATAATTTTGCTATAGGAAATGACAAAGAATATAACAAACAGAGTATGATGTCTATAAGTGTTGGTATAAATGGTATTTCATTAATAGCAAATGAAACCAAAAATTATACAGTGACCACATCTAATCTAGTTAATTTACCAACATATCAAAAGAAAATAGAAAAAACTCGTGTTGTTCAAGAAGAATATGTGTATGTAGACGAACTAACAGGTGAAGAAAAGATTGGATTAAGAGATAAAACAGAAACATATTTTGAGTATATTCCAGAGCAAAGAAAAATAACAGATTATTCTAAAATAACATTGAATTATGTTTCAAAAGGAAAGATAAAGGCTAATCTTGAAGGCAAAAGTGGTGTGGCAGACTTTGAAGCAAACATAGGAGTTATAGATAATAATAATTTGTTAGCAGGCTTAAAAAATATAGTAATAGAAAATCCTACGGTTAATACATATACAGGAAATATTGGACAGGCGACAAATAAAAGAGGAACTAATGTAAATTACAGTATAAATGTAACAGATACTACAATAGGAATTACAGCAGGAAAATATATATCTGAAGAAGTTACTATACTTTCATATCCTGTTACAATAAGAGATTACGTAAATATTAGGATAGAGTGGGAACAAAGAGAAAATAAAAACTATGTGGCAATGCTTTTTGTTGACGATGAAAAGGTTGATGAAAGTGTTGAACTTGGAACAATTCCAAAAGTTAGCGTAGTAGGAAAAACATTTATTGGAAATGAAGAAAGATTTTTTGAAGGATATTTAAAAAATGTAAAAATGTATAACTAAGGTGGTGATTTTGTGGACGATATTACAACTAGGACAATTATTATAGCAGTAAACATATTTATAACTATAGCAATAGTTTCGTTAGTAATTATAATGTTTTTTCAAATGAAAGAAATATATGGAGTAGTAGCAACTACAGATACTTCCATATATAACAAGTTTGATGATGTTTACTCAATGTATCACGGTAAAGTAGAAACAGGTATCGGTCTACTTAATACTATAAAAAAATATGAAGACCAAACCGATAACCAAGTTATAATAAAGTATGACGGTTATCAAGAAATAAGAGACAACTTAGAAAATGATGAAAGAGAAGTAGTAAAATTAAAAGAATTAATGAATGAAGGGAAAGAGTACAGTTTTGAAGATAAGTATAACGTTACAGTATCTGATGGAGAAGATGGAACTGTTATAATAGACTTTAACAGAACAGTACAAATAAAAAAATAGATTTGAAAGGAGTGTAAGTAAATGGAGCAGTCAGCTTTTGAAGCATTAATGATAGGCGTTAACGTTTTTGTTTTTATAATAGCATTATCTGCGGGAATATTATTAATGACTAGTGTAATAGATATGGTTAATTTTGCAAATGAAAACGCTATAACTGGAATGAATGGTACTATTGCACAAAATGTTGGCGTAGTAAATGAAAGAATATACACTGGTGCTCAAATGCTTACGTATTATAGAAAACAAGTACAAAAATTAGATAATGAAAACAATCAACTTAGTTATGAGTTTAAAGTAAGATTAAGTGAACTGGGGCAGGAATATGAATTAGAAAATTATATACAAACAGAGAATTTAAATAATTATCTAAATAAAGAGTTTATATTAGAGTACAAAGGAGATGAGCAAGGCAAACATACATATATATTTGCTTTGTTGCAAGAAAAAGAAGTATAGAAAGGTAGAGCAAATTAATGAAAGATAATATAAGCATTATATTTACAGCGATTATAGGTACATTTCTTATAGTATTATTGCCGTTATATAGTATATTAGACAGGCAAGATAGTATGTCATATAATGTTGTTCTTACAGAAACTACAAAATTTGTTGATAATATAAGGAACAATGGCTTTGTGGATAGAGCGTCTTATTACAATTATATATCTGCTTTAGCAACTACTTCAAACACGTATAAAGTGACATTAGAAGCTTATAGGAGAAAACTAATACGTGAAACAGATGAATATGGCAATGTTATTCCAGATTCCTTTGTAGAAGAAATAGAACTATATAACACAAAAGATATTTTAGAGATATTGGAAGGTGAAGTAAAACAAAATACAGATAATTCAAATAAGAAGAATAATGTATATTTGTTTAATGCTAACGATGAAATATACGTAAAGGTTCATAACACCAATATAACAACAGGAAGTGTAATATATAATGTTATAGCGGGTGAGTCAAATTCACAAGTAATAAATGTTAGTTACGGTGGAGTAATAAACAAGGTAAACTGGGAACTATATGATAAGATTCAGTCAGAAACAACCCTTGTTCCCGAAGTTGTAATGTCAGTTCCTGTTAATGGTGGAAATAATACAAATATTAAGAAGCTAACAAAAAATGCAGTGCTAGAAGATATAGACTGTTCAATTGCAAACTTACATGAATATATTGGTGAAACTAGCATACAAGAACTTTGTAGTGATGAAATAAATAGCTTAAGTGGAGAAGAGTATACATATTTATATGATTTGGCATCAGAAGAAAATAGAACTATAAGAGTAGCACTAGAATTAAGAAGATTTGATAGCATCAACACAGGAAGAAATGATAAAGGCGAAGACATATACACAAAAATAGAAGAATTAGATAAACAAGACTTTGAAAACACTAATGGTGTTAAGTCAAGTGTAGAATCATATATAATAAACAACTTTATACGTCTTAATGGAATGTATGCAGATATTGATTTGAAATTAAGACAAGTTGGAGATTATTATGTTTTTGATATTATACTTACAGGTGTAAGAATGTCAGAATTAGACTATATATCTAGTTTTGCAAGTATTACTGTTTTACCAGGACTTGGACAAGATAAAGATAATACACTTTCGCTTGGTGCTGAAACAATAGAAATAGAATTAACAGATGCAACAGCAGTTAATTCAGTTACTGTTTCTATGCCACACATTTGGAACAAGTTATTAAAAACTAAAAGCTTAGCAGATGCTAGAATATTAGATAGTGTAGTTTATGCAAAACAAGACATTGCATTTGTCATATCTTATACAGGTATAAATAATCAAACGGATGAAGATATTGTAGATGCAATAAGAGAGAACTTAAAAATCTATATAACAGAAGCGGAGTATTCGAACTTTGAAATATTTACAGCAAAAGAGTTAAATGATGATTATGGAATAAATATTATGACAGACACAGCAGGACACGTCATAGTTAAATTTAGATATAATGAAGCGAATAATAGTAGATATAATTATGTAGAACTTTTAGATGGTTGGATAGCAACTAATATAGAAGACGTTATAGATGCAGAGCAAGATGAGGAACTACTGTTATATGCAAATGGTTCAAAAAGTAGTGAATATTCTGTATTACTTGATAATTTGCCACCACTTGAACCTACTATTGAATTAGAAGGTGAATTAGGGAATAATGATTGGTATACATCAAATGTAATGCTTAATTTAATTGCTTCTAAATCAGATACAGTTAGAAAAACTGTTGTTGTACAAGACGATGACGGAAACAAAGTAACTGTACAAAACGAACAACTTGGTGGAAGTGGTGTATATAGAAATACTGTTTCTGTACAAGGTGCAATTACAATTGCAGAACAAGAGACTTCTCAAATTTCTCTCGAGACAGATGGAACAAGTTATGCTATTGGTATGGCGTATGACTATGTAGGAAATAAAGTTCAAACAGCAAGAAAACAAATAAAGATAGATAAAACAAATCCTACAGCTCCTAAAATTGTACTTTATGGTGATGAAGGTGAAAATGGCTGGTATAAATCAGACGTAAAAGTTGCAATAACTCCAGGTACGGATGCTACAAGTGGAGTAGACAAAACAACATACATAATAGAAGGAGCAAATAAATTAGATGAGACTGAAGGTACAAGTTATACATTAACTAAAGAGGGAAAAAGCACTATAATTGCTACTACTTACGATAAAGCTGGTAATAAAACTGAAACTAAACTAGACATCTATATAGATAAAGCAATACCTCCAGATGCAATAATTACTGTTTTAGAAGGCAAAAAAAATAGCATAGACAATGAATGGTATTGTTCAAATGTAAAATTGAAAATTAAAGTAGATGCTTCAAATTCAGTATCAGGATTAGGAACATCAAGTTATAGAATAACAGGAAGTAGTGAGGTTCCAACAACTAAATTTACTGGAACAGAAAAAGAAATTATAATAGATAAAAATGGAACGCATAATGTGACAGTATATACATATACGCAAGCTGGTAATTATAAAGAAACAAAATATACAGTTAAGATAGATAAAGATGCTCCAAACGTACCAAGTGTAACAATAGAAGGAACAACTGGTGAAAATGATTGGCATATATCTAATGTAGTAGTTAATGTAAAATCTAATGGAGATGTAGGAACATCACAAGAAAAAATAATAACTTATGAAATAACTAAAAATGGAAAGACGGGAAATGAGATACAATTAGCTAGTGATGGAAAAATAGCATTTAATGAAGAGGGAGAATATCTGCTAAAAATATATTCTAGAGATACAGCTTTAAACAAAGTAGTAGTAGAAAAAACAATTAAAATAGATAAAACGAACCCTACAGGAGCAGATTTTGTAATTAAAGGAACCAAAGGAATAGATGATTGGTACATTTCGGATGTTAATTTGTCATATAAAGGTGGACGCGACAGTGTAAGTGGAATACAAAGTATAAAACTTTCTCAAGAAAGTGTAACTCAAAATACAACAGGTACAAAAGTGACATTAACAACTAAAGATAATGCAGGACATCAAGTTGTAAAAGAAGTTGTTATAAAATTAGATAAGTCTGTACCAACGGCTCCACAAATAAAATTAAATGTTGAGCCTACAGGTGAAGGTCCATTTGGAATAAAGACATATAATAAAGATGTTGATGTAACAATTATTCCAGGAAAAGATTATTTTATGGAAGATGTAGATAACTTTGATAAAACAACTCTTGAAATAACAACAGATGACGGAAAACAAGTGCTGTTATTTGAATCTCAAACAACAAGCTTTGCAATAAAGCAAGATGGAATAATTACAATTACAGCAAGAACTTACGATAAAGCTGGTAATATAACAGTATCATCAGAAGTAATATGGATAGATAAAACTGTCCCTCAAACACCTAAAATAATAAGCATAAATGGAACAAACGTTGAAGATGTTGCTAATAAAACGGTAACAGGGAATTCAAACAAAGTTGAATTAAAAATAGCAAATTTAACCGAAGGAAATACAGTTAATATAGTTATTAGAAACCAAGAAACATATAAAGAAACCAATATAATAAAAACAGCAACGGCAAATGGAGTTATAACTATAGAAGTACCATCTAAAGGTGAATATAGTATATTATTAACTCAAACTAATATGTTTGGCACAATAAGTAATGTAAATGAAGGATTATATTTATATAGATATGAATAAATAAGGAAGGAGAAACAGTATGAAGTTAACAGATTTCGCATTAATATTTGTAGCAGTATTTTTACCTATAGTAGTCTTAGTATTCGTAAATACATCATTTGTTGTAAAATCTGAAAAACAAGAAATGTATTATAAGAATATTATGAATTCAGCTGTAACTGATGCTGTTTCTTCTATGAAACATATAGAAAATGAAGATGAAGAAATAGATTATGGTTACTCTGGTATTGTAGATAAAAAAGTTAGTATAAATGCCAATACGGCAATAACTACCTTCTATAATTCTATAGCAAATAATTTTAATATTTTAAATAACGAATTATCATTAGATAGACTTAAAATGTATATTCCAGTTATTGCTATATTAGATTATGATGGAATATATATTCATTCTGCAGAGCAAAATGAAAGTGGAGATGTATCATTTATAACAAAACCAAAGGTATATTATACATATTCATATATAATAACTAAAGATAATAACATACTTAATCCTCAAGGGAAGAAATATAATATAGTTTCTGTAAATGATGTAGAGGATATTTCAAATGAAAACTTATTAAGCGATTATATATATGAAGTTAATTTTACAATGGATGATTATGTGTATCTTAATGTATATGAAATTACAACAAATAATAGAGTTGGAAAAATAGAATATTCTAAAAATTTCTATTTAACAGATAATGAAAACAACTCAGATCTAGTTTATTCTTACGATATAACAAGAAGTGAGAAAAACGAAATTAAGAATCAAATAGTAGTAGAGTTAAATTCAATTAGAACTCGTGTAATTGGTGAGATAGGAATGAAAGAAATATCTTACGCAGTTAACAAACATAATATTTATGCAAAACAGTCAGGAATAAATTATACTTTTAGATTTTCTGTAGAGTCTGATGCGGCTTGGTATGAAACTATGGATGGTATAGGTGTGATAGCTGTTATACAAGGTGTATCTTTAGGTAATAGATATTTAAACTATAAAGCATATAGTGCATCCGATTTAGTTGTAACTAAACAATATTTTGTAAGTAAAGGAGTTACAATGGATGGAGTAGATTTAGCATATCTAAGCAGAGATTTATATCACTTATCAGATAAATGTAAAGTTTATTTAGAATATATAAATAGTACAAAGGAAAAAATAGTACCAAGTTATTATACAAAAAAGGCAGATGCGGCAACTCAAGGATTTTATCCTTGCCCTATTTGTAAACCGTAGGAGGTTATAGATGAGTAGAAAAGACTTAAGAAACAAAAAGATTGCAAAACAAAAAGTAAATAAACAAAAAAAGAATGAAACTCAAATATCTATTTTTACACTAGTATTTGTACTTGCGTTATTATTAGTGTTTGTAGGAATATATTTTGGGGTAAGATATTTAGTAATAACATTAAAGTATAAACAATATACAGATAAAATGCAGTGGTATGGCTATAACGAACTATATAACAATAAAAAAGCAACAGCTATTCAAAAAGTAACAAATGAAGAACTTTTAAAGGTAATACTTGGTGGAATTAACAACAATAAAGATATTAACAGTTTATACTATTTAGCGGATGTTAATAATAGTGAAGCGATTAATTGGTACGATTATTCGATGTATATTGGAGTGAATGATGTTGTTGAAAAATCAGAACTAGATAAAAATGCAACAGAAATAGATGCTGTTATGCTAGCTGTTAAATCGTTAGAAAATTTAGCAGGAGTAGAGTTAACACAAGCTAAATTAAATATGGATACAGATAAGTTAAATGAATTTACAGCGCAACAACAAACATTAATAGCTAAGGCTGTTACATTAGGAATAATAGAGAATAAGACAGCATCATTATCTACTAGTGATATTTTAAAAGGTGAATTAAATAAATTATTAATAAATATTGTTGAACAATATGGTCTATTACACCATAATACCGTTGTAATAGACGCTAACGGTAATATAACAAGACAAGAAACAAATATAGTAACGGATAAAGAAGAGATGCCAGAAAATTATAAACAATATCCATACATAGTAGATAGTATAGATAAAGAAATTTATGAATTGGATTATAATATCCTTACAGAAAGAACATTTAAAAATCCAAAAGAAACATATAAAGTAATGGGATATTTATATGGACAAATAAGCAATACAATACAAAGATATTTTGATAAAATATTAAATGTAAATTATGAAACAATAACAGAAAAAGAATTTTTACAAAGTATAAAAAATGATGTTACGTATTTATTAGATGAACAAGATGTAAAACAATATGTTAATTATGTAAAAGAACACAAAATAAAATTACAAGGTGAAGCTACACCGCTTTTACCAATAATGTATAATAATGGTGAACAATATGTTGTAAGAACAAAAGTGGTATTTAATGTACTAAGTTCAAATACAGATGAAAACTTATTGTTTGGTGATGAAAACAATGTAGTAAAATACAATTCGAATTCAATTACAATGTATGTGGATGTTCCAATGGGAATGACGTTAAATTCAAAATCATTATTATTATATGTAGATAGTTTTGCTAAATTTATATCAAAACCAAACACTATGGTCGTGTTAGAAAAATAGGAGGCAAAAATGCGAAAAAAGATATTAAGTACATTTTTAATAATATTTTTTACAGTTATTATTTTTAATATTAATAGCGTTTTTGGTGTTGGCATAGTTTCTCAATGTTGGGTAAATGATGTAGATGGAGACGGCAAACAAGATTTGATTTTTAGAACATATACAGGACCACACATTAGTACTGTAAGGAATTATCATAATACCAATGCAAGTGAACTTGTAGAAGGTGGTATTTGGAATTACAAATATAGTGGAACTACTGCTAAAGCTAAATGGATATATACATATGCTTCAAAAGGAGCAGAGAAGGCAGCAATTGATACCTTTAAAACAATAGGGTTTGCTTTTCATACAGAACCTATGAGTAATTATCCGGCAGGAGATAAGATAGGATATACTCATAATACATCACCGTTAGCATACCAAATGAGTACTATGGCTGAAGCTATAAATAACGCAGCAACCATTAAAGCAACACCTACTGTTAATGAAGCATATTCGAACACAGTATTTTATGAAGTAATGAGAACTAATGGTACGCTTAAGACAATGTCTTGGGGAACAGGACTTAAGATATCTGGATTATATGCTGTAGGCCAAACACAGTATAGATATACTATAATAAGATTTGGTGATGGTAACAAAGCAACAGATATGTATGTTGCAGATAACGTAATATATAGTAATGATGTTGCTGAACTTGTAAAAAAATCTAAAGAATTAGGAAAAACAGAAGGTTGTTTTGTATCAAATATATTAATATCTAAAGCTTATGGAAACAACGACGATTATGAAGTTTCTAGAACTGCAGTAGATTTCTTAAAACAACACGATAAACATTGGTCTAGTGCATCACTTGGAAAAGTAGATAAATCTTTTGAATCTGCTATTAACCTATATGATAACGAATTAATATTTCCTCAACTATCTAAGAGGACCGTATTAGTAAGACATATAAATATTGGTAACAACACAACAATATCAGCTTCTATAGTAAATAATGGTTCTAGAATAGCATCAACTAATTTATCTCTTATAGCAGGGAATCCTTCAGCAACAATATGGGGAACAAATAGTAGTGTTAACTATTCTGGCTATGAAGAATATTATGAAGGTTTGTTAGATATTGAACAAAGTATAACAAAAAATGCTTTACCAAATACAGATAAGTATAAATGTATAGGATACAATATAGGAGTGTCAAACGAAGAAAGTACAGCGTTAGCAAATGTACAAGCCAGAATAAATTCATCACAATATACAAGTGGAACACAAGCTTTTGTACCATCTAAATCTGTTAGTGATGATAGCGATTTTGTTGTAATAGATTTCTATTATTCTACTTATGATAAAGATGTAGTAGTAAATCATTTATATGTAGATAAAGATGGAAAAGTTTTGGAGCTAGCCAAACAAAATATTAAACCAAATGATACGGCTATAATGAATTCAACTACAATTAATAGAATAAATCAAGATATGTATATCAGCGAACAATATAGAAAAGAGCTAGGATATAACATAAAAGTTAGAATTGCGGATGTTTTGAAAGAGAATATAGATGCTAAAGATAATCTACAGTATAGAGGTTATGAGGTATTCACAACTAAGACATCTGCAAGTGAGCTAGTAGGAACTCAAAGATTAAATTTAAATAGTGGTAAAGAGGCAATGCTTACAAGTACCAATATACAAGTTAATTTCTATTATTATTTAAATAATGAGAAAGAGGAACAAGAACCTAAAAAAGATATTGCTGGAACAGTATTTGTTGCAGCTACAGGTGAGAATGTAGTAAGTGGCACTTGTAATGATACTGATGAGAATATAAGAATAACTTCTATTCCATCTGGAAGCCAAGCTAAAGTTGGAATAAAAGATATTCCTAGATATATGGTAGGAGCAATAACTACTGAATATGTTTCGCCTGTTAAACAAGAACATACAATTAATTTAACATTAAACTTTAAGCTAGGAGAAGAAACTAAAACAGTAAAATATACGGATTTAAAATATAGAGTTGGTTATTATAAAGTAACAGATATGGCGGTATATAAACTAACTAATACAACCATATATGATGCAAATAAAGGTTATGATGGAACAACAGGAGATAGTTTGTTTAATTGGAGCGATGGTAAATTAAATATAACTCCGAAAAACATGAATCTTAAAGTGCAGTTAACAGGAATTAATGGTAAATCAATTGCAAATAATGAAAGCTCAATAAACAATATAAATAATTATGTTGCAATAAATATAGAGGACAAACACGGAAATAAGAGCACTACGGGTACAGCAACATCTAGTCTTACAAGAGAATATCTTACAACGGATCAAATTAAAGAAGTAGACGCTAATAAAGATAATGTTATAAATTCAAATGATAAAACATTCTCAGATAGTGAGTTAACAAGATATAACAATATCCTGCTAGATAAACAAAATATACAAGCAAATAAACAAACAGATTTAAATAATGCACAAAAACATCAGGCAGATTTAAAAGATGCATTAGATAAAGCACAAGTAGAATTAGATAGCAGATTAAAAACATATAATGAGGCTACATCTACTAAGAGTAGTAAGCTTATTGCAAAAACAAATGCAGAGAATGATTTGGCTCAACTAAGGCAAGAACTAGAAGAAAGAAAGGCAGAGTTAGCGGAACTAGAAAGACAAGAAGCCGCAAGACTACAAGAGAAAGAACAAGCTGAAACAAATAATAAAAATGCACAAGCTGAACTTGAAAGACTAAGTGACATATATTTAAACAGCATATCTGAAAGAGATACACTTGCATCTAAAGTAGCATATTGTGAAGACTATGTGGAAAAAGAAGTAGAGATATATACTGAAGAACAAATACAAATATATTTTGAAAAAGACAAATTAGAAGAGTTAGAGCAATGTAAAACATACAAGCAACAATATAGAGAACACATAGAAAATCGTGTAGTAGAGCTTGCACAACAAGCATACGAGGAATATAGGGATAATGAATATTCTAATTCGACTACTGGATTAGAGGATGCTACAGTAGCATACAATAATGCAGTTAAAGCAACAGGTGAAAAGCGTGCTCAAGTAACAAAATTAGAACTTACAGATATTCCTGCTAAGCAAGTAATAGTTCAAACTATAAGCACAGATTTTACAAACTATGTTCAAGATGTGTATAGACCAGCAAGAGAAGCTTATGAACATTATAGAGATAATGAATATAAACAAGCAACAGATGCTTACGAAACATATGTAAAAGAAAATCATATTTCTAATGCTGAACAAGCATTAAACCAAGCAAAACAGGAAACTCAAGCAGCACAAAGCGATTATGATACATATCACAAATATAGAGAAAATCTATATAAAAAATATGATAGTTATAAGGCTGCGTATGATGAATTCCAAAGCATTACAGGAAGTAATGAAAACATAGCAAAAGCTTTAGGTCTTAAGATTAACATATTTGTACAAAACATGAGTGTTAAGGTTAATGGTACTGAATTAGCAAAGACTACAAGCAATACAGTATCTTATACTAATGACTTGGCAACCTATATGACAAGTAAAGAAGTACCACAAATAAGGACAGAAATACCAGTTATATCTAAAGAGGTATATTCAAACATAGGAAGTACAATTCTTAAGGCAAGTGATTACACTAATGTTAATACAATAGAAAAAAGTGTATTAAATGGAGTAAGAGTTTTAGCTGGTAAAGCAGACTACGAAGCTCAAGTAGCAATTGGTTCTAAAAAAGATGTAAAAGATATAAAAGATACAGTATATTATTCAGACCAAAGTAATCAAGAAAGTACAGTAATATTTAGATTAAAAAATACAACTTTAAGTAGGACGTACAAGGTAGATAATTCTATTGATACAATTACCCCAGAAGCAAAATATAAGAGTGTAGAACCTATAAATATATATACTCCTATAACTGTTACAGCTACAATGGAATCAAACAGCAACCAAATTGTAGACCAAACAGAAGATACAACTTTTGACACTTCGATGATTCAAATAAATACACCATTTACAATAAATTTAGCAAATGATGAAAAACCTAATGCATATAAAATAGATAGTACAGAAAAATATAGTTTAGGATACTATGTAAAATTTGAATTTGATGTACACAAAGTATATGTAAATGGTAAAGTGTATAACAGAGGTAATAGAATACCAGCAGGAACGTGGATAGGAATAATAACTAAGAACAAGAAAAATCAAGCATATCTTACCGCACAAGCTTATGGTAATGTTGATGATGATACAATAGATATTGTTTCTGAGGAAAAGAGCAGTTATACAGTAAGAGCAGTTGCATATAACGCTACAAGTTCTATGTTGGAAAGATCAACTAAATACTCTGTTATCTCAAATATGATAAAAGAAACAAGTGACTTAAAAGACATATTAAAGAATATATGTAAAAATCCAAGTTACTTTGCAGAGAAAGAATATGGAGTTGTTATAATAAATAGAGCATATGACTTTAGAGTTACTGATGTAAAAGACTTAAGTTGGAAGTCTGTCTTTAGAAAATCAACAAGTAATTCTACAAATGCTCATACAGGTAATTTATATTATGCTGGAACAATGAAATGGAATAGTAAATCTGAAAAAACAAATAGTATAATTAGTAGAACATCTGCTGAAATAGGAAGAAACCCACTTAGAATATTGCCAGTAGGACCATATAAGAGCACAAATACTACATACATTAAATCACCAAAAATAGGTTATAGATTTAGTTTTGATATGAAAGTTACAGGGTCATATTATGATAGCAAAGGTACTCCAAGAGAAGATAAAAAGGTTGTAATAGCAACTAAATTCTACTATATAGATAAGTTTGGTAATACATATTTAGAAGAGTACGATGGAACTAAAGAAGGAATTTACTTATTCTATAAAAAAAGTTCAGGAAAATATGTAAAGATAGATGAGAATGGTGGCGGATATGAATTAACATTTACACCTAATGATGGTTATAGATATATACAAGATAGTGCAACATCTACATTATCTAAAACACCAGTTGGCCTAGGAAATTTAAGACATTTAACATTAACAAAGGATATGGCTACAGTTTCTAATAACGGCTCATCAATTACATATTATGGAGAATATAAACTGCCAAATTCTACTATAGCAGTAAAAGTGAATAAGGATGGTTCATATGATATTAATACTCCATTGAAAAATGGATATGTTGGTGTTGTTTTTGATATAGTTGCTTATTCGGGAACTGTAAATATAGACAAATTAACACAAAATGTATTATTATCTTATTCAAAAAATACTAAAGATAACCAACCTAATACAAGTCAATGGGACTATGAAGGATTTTTGGGTTATACAGAATACGGTAATAAAGTAAAAGATGGAACTCTAAAAATGAAACTAGAAAAAGGAACTTGGAATATAACAGATGACATATATAATTCTATCAAGGGAAGTGTAATGTTATACGATTTAGATGAAAAAGCAGCTACTGATTACGAGTAGAACCAAGATGCAGATGAATAACATCTGCATCTTTAATATATATATGTCAAAAAAAGGAATTACATTTGACAATTTGTACTATTAAATATATAATAATTTTGAGGTGAACATATGATAGATTATAAAAAGACAGGATTAAAATTATTAGGCTTTTTAGCAGTATGTGTTACAGTATTATTATTTATAGGTTTAGGAATATATTTTTGGCCTTTCTTAATAGGAATACTTATAGCTGTTGCGGTAGAAAGACTAGTAAATTATTTTATAATAAAATTTAAGTGGCCTAGAAAGTTAGTAGGTACTATACTTGTAATTTTAGTATATTTATTACTTGCCGGAATTATTGTTTTAATAATATCTGCACTTATAGGTGAAGCAATAGATATTAGTGGAAGAATACCAACAATATACGAACAGTCAAAAATTGAATACAATTCAATATATAACACAATAAGAGATTTTATGGATAATACACCTGAAACTATTTCAAATTCAATATATAATTTAGGGTTAAATATTTTAGGTAAGGTTACAGAATTTGCAACAAAAGTAGTTAATAGTGTTATAGATTTCGTAATGTTTGTTCCAAATATTATAATATATGTTATCATAACATTCTTAGCAACATTGTTCTTAGTAACAGATAGAAGAACAATAACAAGATATCTTACAGATTTATTACCTAACGAATTTGTTAAGAAAATATCTAATGTAATAACAAAAAGTTTTAGGTCATTAGGTAGTTACTTAAAAGCAATGTGTATTATGATATGTATAACTTTTGTTGAACTTCTAATAGCATTTACAATATTAAAACAACCATATCCATTAACGCTAGCTTTAATAGTTGCAATAGTAGATGCTCTTCCAATACTTGGAACAGGTACTGTACTTATACCTTGGGCAATATATTCTGCTATAACTGGAAATATTGGAATGGGCATAGCTCTTCTTGTAGTATATTTAGTTATAACTGTAGTAAGACAACTTTTAGAACCAAGAATAGTAAGCCAAAACATTGGTGTTCATCCATTTATAACATTACTTGCTATGTATATAGGATTTAAAATATTCGGTCTATTCGGATTAATAGTTGGACCTGTTATGATGGTAATATTTAAAAATGTGTTTGAAACAATGTTTGAAGCAGGATATTTCAAGAGCCTTTTTGTATATAAAAAGGAAAAGAAAGCTAGCATAAAAAAGGCACAAGATAAATAAAAAATATATAATTTTAGATAGACAAAAGAAAAACAAATTCTTTTGTCTATTTTTCTAATTATTACAAATAATAATAGTATTATTATATTTGACAATTAAATATAAATATTATATAATTATCACCAGGTAATAATTATAGGAGGTAATATGTTAAAAGTAGGAGAACTTAAAACATTAAAAGACATTATTGTCAAAAAATGTGAACAGTATGCTTCAAATGTAGCCTTTTTAGAGAAAAATAGAGTTACTAAAAAGTTTGAAGAAATAACATATGAAAAATTAAAACAAGATACAATGGCGCTTGCAACAACACTTGTTAGAAAGTATAAGTTACAAGGAAAAAGAGTGGCTGTTATAGGGGAAAACAGTTACAAATGGTATGTATCATACTTAGCATCTACAACAGGTGTAGGTATTGTGGTACCACTAGATAAAGAGCTTCCTGCAAATGAAATTGAAAACTTACTTAATAGGTCAAAAGCGGGCTGTATAATTTATTCTTCTAAAAAAGAAGATGTTATATTTGAGATTAAGAAAAAAGTAAGTAAAGACATCATATTTATTAATATGGATAAAGAACAAAGTGATGATGAGTCTTTAGCTTTTAATCAGGTGATAGAGGAAGGCAGAAAGTATATTGCTGAAGGAGATACTTCATATATGGATTATGAGTATTCCGAAAATGATTTCAAAATATTACTTTTTACCTCAGGAACAACTGCACAGTCTAAAGGTGTTATGCTATCTCACAAGAATGTCATATCCGTTCTTGAGGGAGCACCTGGACTTTTAAAAGTATATCCTAAGGATAGATTTTTCTCAGTACTTCCAATGCATCACATATATGAAAGTATTGTGGGAAGTATGTATCCATTAGTTAATGGAGCATCTGTTGCTGTGTGTACAGGGCTTAAATATGTATCACAGGAATTACAAGAAACGAAGCCAAGTATAATAGTTGGTGTACCACTTCTGTTAGAGCATATGTACAATAAAATCGCAAAAACAATAAAAGCGCAAGGAAAGGAAGAACTAGTTAGAAAAATGACTAAACTTACAGATAGTTTAGGACCAGTAGGATATAAATTAAAGAAAGTTGTATTTAAACAAATTCATTCTGCTTTAGGTGGAAGACTTAGAACAGTGCTTGTATCTGCAGCTCCAGTTCCAAAAGAACTAGTAGTTAACTTTGAAGCTTTTGGTATTAATGTACTTCAAGGTTATGGACTAAGCGAAACAGCACCAGTTGTAGCGGGAACACCGGAGAAAAATAGAGTTGCAGGTACAGTTGGATTTGCTTCAAACTGCGAAATAAAACTAGAAAACACAGACGAAAAAGGCATAGGCGAAATACTGGTTCGTGGTAATAATGTAATGCTTGGTTACTTTGAGGATGAAGAAGCAACTCGTGAAGTTTTAGTTGATGGTTGGTTCCACACAGGTGATTTAGGACGAGTAGACGAAAAAGGTAACTTAATTATAACAGGAAGATGTAAATCTGTTATAGTTACTCCAAACGGAAAAAATATATTCCCAGAGGAAATTGAAGATGAAATAAACAAATTCCCTGAGATAAAAGAATGTCTTGTGTTTGGAGAAGAAATTAAGGACGATACAGTGCTTTCAGCTGTTGTAACGTTAGACGAAGAATATCTAAAAGAAACATACGGAAAAAATATGCCGGATATTGCTAGACTAAAAGAAATAATATGGGAAAAAGTAAAAGGATTAAATAAAAAAATGGTATCATATAAAGCTGTTAAGAATCTAAAAATTAGAACTACAGACTTTGCAAAAACTACCACTATGAAAATTAAAAGATTCCTGGACAGCAATAAAAAGGGAGAGTAAAATATTATGGAAAAAAGGGTGATTTCAAAGAATTTGAAATTAATAAGAGATTCTTTTGATATAACAACAAAAGAATTACCAAATAAAGTAGGCTTTTTAGAGAAAAGACCAGGTATGAAAGAGTTTAGAGAAATAACATATAAAGAATTTAGACGTGATGTAACAAGTATAGGTGCTGCTTTAATAGAAAAGTTAGGACTTAAAGGGGAAAGAATCGCTATAATTGGTGAAAACAGTTATGAATGGGCAGTTTCATATTATTCAGTTGTTTGTGGGACAGGAATAGTTGTACCTCTAGATAAAGAGCTTCCAGCAAGTGAAATAGCAAATCTAGTTAGACGTTCAAATGCTAAAGCAATATTCTTTTCAAATAGAAAAAGAGACTTAATAAATAGTATAAGAGAACAAGTACCTGAACTTAAATATTATATTGAGTTATATTCAGATGAAAACGAGCTTGAAAATACATTTAAAGGTGAAAATGATTATACTTTTGATGAACTATTAAAAATAGGTAGTGAGTACGATGAAAAAGTTCTTATGGAAGTTCCAATAGATCCAGACGAATTTAAAATATTGTTATTTACATCAGGAACAACAGCTGAATCTAAAGGTGTTATGCTTACAAATTGGAATATAATATCTAATATTGAAGCTGCAATTAGTGAAGTATCACTTTACGGGGATGATAGATTTTTCTCAGTATTACCATTACACCATTCATACGAATCAACTGTTGGTATGATGATTCCAATATATTGCGGTTTATCTATTGGATATGCCGGTGGTTTAAAGAGCATAGCGAATGATTTAAAGGCAGTTCAGCCTACAGTTATGTTAGGAGTTCCTGCGCTAATAGAAAACCTAATGAAGAAGGTTTTAGGCACGATAGAGAAGCAAGGAAAAACTAAACTAGTTAACTTTATGATAAAAATAACAAATGCATTAGGAAAACCTGGCTACAGACTAAAGAGAAAAATATTTAAATCTGTATTAGATGGACTAGGTGGAAAAATTAGACTTATAGTATCTGCGGCTGCTCCAATAGATCCTGAAATTGGTAATAAAATAGAAGGTTTTGGAATAATGTTCTTGCAAGGTTATGGACTTACAGAAACATCTCCACTTGCTACAATAGTTCCAGACACAGACAGAAGATTTGGTTCTGTTGGTAAACCAGGAAAATGTTGCACGGTAAAAATTCACGAACCAAATGAAGAAGGTATTGGTGAAGTTTGGATTAAAGGAACAAATGTAACTGGGGGCTACTATGAAAATGAAGAAGAAACAGCAAAATCAATTACTGATGGTTGGTTCCATTCAGGAGATTTAGGATATATAGATAAGGATGGCCACTTGTATCTTACAGGAAGATGTAAAAACTTAATAATTACAGGTAATGGTAAAAATGTTTATCCAGAAGAAATAGAAACACTAGTAAACAAAATACCATATGTAAATGAATCAATGGTATATGCAACTCAGGACCCAAGAGATGAGAAGGAACAAATAATAGCAGTAAAAGTTACATTAGATGAAGCTTATCTTAAAGAAAAATACGGTAGCAATTTACCAAGTGACGAAGAAATGCATAATTTAATTTGGGCAGAAATTAAAGAAGTAAACAAAAAACTTTCAAGTTTTAAATGGATTAAAGATTTAGAAATTAAGAAAGAAGACTTTGTTAAAACAACAACAATGAAAATTAAAAGACATGAAGAATTAAAAAATAACAAATAATGTTTGAAGAAGCTAGATTTGGTCTAGCTTCTTTTCATATATTATACAAAGAGCTTTAAAGGGATGGTTGTTGTGAATGTATCTATAATAAGAGGAAAAAAACTATTTTATATATTATTAAGTGGTTTTACTATAAGTTTAAGTATATTTATAATGAAAATACATAAACAAAATTTAGAACAAGAAATATATAGCAAAATAATAGGACAATCAAATTATATTTATAGTATTCAAAAGGGACAAGAACAAAATGTAGTATTAAATGAAAATATAATTAAACTACAAGAATTACAAAAAATAAATTCAGATATTGTTGCTTTAGTAGAAATAGAAGGAACAAATATAAACTACCCCGTTTTACAGGGAGAAGATAATAGTTATTATATGACACATAATTATAAAAAACAGAAATCGAATGATGGGTCTGTTTTTTTAGATAAAGATTATGATTGGAGTTTACCTAGTACAAATTTATTAATATATGGTCATAATAATATTGGTAGTTCAGAGATGTTTTCAGAACTTATGAAATATAAAAAAGAATCGTTTTATAAAAAGCATAAAACAATAAATTTTGTAACTAATGATGACGAAGCAAAATATGAAATAATAAGCGTATTTTTATCCAGAGTATATTATAAACATGAGAAAAATGTGTTTAGATATTATTTTTTTATAAATGCAAATAACAAACAAGATTTTGATAATTATATAAACAACTGTAAGAAAGCAAGTTTGTATAAAATAGAGCCCTCTGCTACATATGGAGACAAACTTATGACATTATCTACTTGTGAATATTCTAGAACAAATGGTAGACTTGTAGTAGTTGCAAAGAAAGTGTGATATGGCTAAAAATCTAAAAGAGATAGAAACTTATAAAAATCCACTAGACAATTATAGTCTAGTGGAAATAAATTTATTTAAGCCAGCTTTATAGAGCTCTAAGCTCTTCATGTATTTCGTCAATTCTACGAGCAATATGGTCTTTCATAGCGTCAACAAGTTGTAGTGGCATTTCAACTCTAACTTCTTTATATACTTTAGTGTTTTTATTGTGTTTGCTACTATATACCGCCTGTACGCGGGAATCATAGTTTTTGAAAACATCCAGCGCATCTTCAAGATTAGCCAATTCATTCAATAATTCTCGTGCCTTATCCAAATTCTTTTTTTCAATGTTCATAAAACTACTCCTTTAAAATAATTATTTTAAATTTAACGGTTTGGATGAAAAATATTATAACATAAATATTGATGAAACGCAATAAAAACCTTGACATACAAACATTACTGTGTTAAAATTGTATCAATTGATACAAAAATATATAGTGTAAATGTAGTATGAAAGGAGAATGATATGTAGAATGGTTAATATTACTGAAACTGAATTAGAAGAAGTATTAAATAAATTTAAAGATTTAGTTGAGGGAGATAGATATACAATATCAAGTGGAGAAAATAGAGAAAAGAATGATGATTTTATAAGTAATATTGATGGTATATATCCATGTGGAGAAGGTGCTGGTTATGCAGGTGGTATAACGTCTGCTGCAATGGATGGAATTAGAGTGTTTGAAGCTATTGCAAAAAAATACAAAAGTGTAGTATAATGAAGCGTAAATTTTCATGAAA
>JAZSRF010000023.1:0-23090 GCA_045538335.1 Clostridia bacterium
TAAGGTTTGCGTTAGCATGCCCTAAAACATATATTTTATTACATTTTAATATTTATTTGTGTTCCTACCTGAAAATGCAGTTAAAAAGAGAGATGTGAATGATTTTTACATCATTCACACCCCAACTATTGACTTAGAGCCGAAAAGACACAAGAATTCTTGTGTCTTTTCAAATTATATTATTTCTTTTTCTCAAAATATTTAGAAACAATATCCTTCGCATTATGATATTCTTTTGTTGCTGTGCAAACGTGGATATCGTTAAATACGACTTTAATTCCTTTTAGCTTTGTCCCAAGTGGCGGATTAAAATCTTTAATAATTTCTTCTGCAAAATTCGAAAGACTTGCAAAACACCCTTCAATAACTTGTGCAAACTCTTCTATTGACATACCAGGACATGCACGAACTTCAACAATTCCATCTTCAAAACCATATACATATATCATTGTCCTATAATTTACTTGGTATGTTCTATAATTATTATCTTTACGCCGAAATCTAATAAAAGTGGTCATTATTATTCTCCTTTTAAAATTATTTTCAAGGTTTATCTATTTGCTTCAAGATTATATCACAAGAGAGCTAAAAATTCAATGCTTAGCAAAATCCAAATAGCAGTTATTCTACTATTTGGATTTTTTAATTTTATATTAGTATGTCCAGCCAGTCTCTGATGAACCAGAAACTTCAATGTATGGTTCTAATGATACTACTGCACGTGCTGGAAATTCGCCACCACACATATCATCACTAAACGGAGTGTACGCATCGACAGGACATATATAATTCAGTTCTGTTCTATATATACCCGCAGTTATCGCCATAGGGTCTTGAGTCAATCTAGTATATGGAGTAGCCAGCCAGTACATATACCAGTATTCTTTTCCGCCAGTTGCTTCTCCAGTCTCAGATAGACTTCCGAACAACATATTGAATACTTTTCCGCTCTTATCTGTTGGTCCTGGTATTGTTGGCTCATACTCATAATAATCCAACTTAAATGTCCCTATTTTTTTATCTGACTCAGGTTCTGATGTTATAACATTTGTACCATCATAATATGTAAACGAATCACTATGATCAAAATCCCAGTGCTCACTTCCATTTTTTCCTTTAACTGCAATATACAAATACTCTGAATCTTCTCTATCTTTCCAAGTAAGCGTTATTTCATTTCCATATTCATCAATTTTGCCTTTTTGATATGTTGTTTTATTAAAGCCAGTTGATTTGTCTATATCCTCTAGTTTAATGCTTCTAGCTCCAGTTGCACTTCTTCCTTTTCCATATGGTTCACATACTCTATTTAACTTTGCTGCTCTGTTTATAGGAGTTAATTCCGCTTCAAAGGAGCACACATCAAGTTCATCAGATAGTATTAAAAGCTCTCCATTTTCACTTGCGCCTAGTACTTTCCAAATTGCATCCGCTTTTCCTTCTACATTTTCGTCATACTCAAAATCATCACCAATTTCTAAAACAGTATTACCCTTTCTTACTGTAAGTCCTTCTTGTATCCAACCTATAGTTACTCCACTTGTTGTTACATATACTCCATATTTGTCTTTATCTATTTTGTTTGATTCTAATACTTCGTATACTGCTTCTTCTAAATCGTTTTGTGTTCTTGCTCCATCTGCATACGCTTCAGCCCACGCCATGTTTGCTAATTCTTTAACAGTATTATAATTAGTTTGTGTTACTGCATTTGTTGCTTTATCCATTATTCCACTATTGCTTATTGTTAAAACAATTGCTCCTGCTAATACTATCATTACTATTATTGTTATTACTAGCACTATTAATGATATACCTTTTGTGTTTTTCATATTTTTACCTCTTCCTTTCTTTTGCATAATTGCATAATTGTTTTTCTTACAATTATAATTGATCACACACCATATTTTATTTAAATTCTATACTATCATTTTATATATAACGCTATACGGAAACCAGCTAACTCATAAGCCCCATTAGGATAAGTATAAGTACGTGCGCCAACCCATCCATTATCCGTATGGCATCCAGCACGACTAGCCCTCTTGTTTTGGTCTATTCCTTCCATAGTTCTCTCCCAAAGATTTCCAGCCATATCGTAAATATTATTAACTCTTGCCTCTTCTGTTGCTCCTGTTGTAAATAACCAAGTTGTGTAAGACGGCTTAGTTGCTGTTATACTATCATAGTTTATATAATCCGTCGTATACTTTGCTCCTTCATTAAAAGTATCTAATGGTATTTCATTATACTTATAGTTTCCGTATGTCCCCGAGTTTGATATGCTTGTCACTGTTTCACCCGTTCCTGTTTTCGCGCCAACTTCTAACCACCAAGTTAACGTTCTATCCCATTGTACTCCATATATTAACGTAGATACAGCTCCATAATTAGAATTCATATCTGAATATACACTTCTTGCTATTTCAACTTTTCCGTTAGTGTCTTCATTTATTTTATCATTATATGTCCATCTCACATAGTTATATGGTGCCTTATTCATTTTAGAATGTATGTTAGTTATTATTTCTCCATCATTAATCGTTTTGTGTTTTCCAACATCTAACCCTGCTTCATAACGTGCAACATAAAACCCTTTATATTTTTGGACACTTGCATACATTGCTTGCACCTCTTCAAGCGTTGTACTTGTCATATAATTTGCGTCTTGTGTTGGTAACGGCATATTAGTAGTCTCATCTAATTCTACCTCCCAATAGCCTATTCCTAATGTATTAGATATTTCAGTTGTCCCGTCAAAATTCTGTCTTTTAAAATCATTAAAATCATCTACTGGCACCCATACATATTGATTTCTCTCTCTTTTCGCCAGTTCAACATTTGCTTTGGTAACAGGAGTGGCTCCTTCATATATTACTAGGCCGCCATCTTTTGTATTTTCGCCTTCAACTTGCGAAGCTACAAATCCTTTTGGTATTGGCACTCCGTCTACTGTATCTACTACGCTCTTTACAACACTTACTCCTTTTGTTGTTACTTTTATTGCGTATTCATCTATATTTACTTTTGCCTTCTCTAATGCATCTAGCACATATTTCTCTAGTTTTTCTTGTGTTCTATTTGTGTTTAAATACGCCTCGGCCCAAACAGTTTGTGCATATGCATTTACATTTTCCTCATTTGTAATATCTACAGCGTGTTGCGCTTTTCTTATTATTCCACTATTACTTAATGTTAATACAATTGCTCCGGCAAGTATTATCATTACTATTATTGTTATTACTAATACTATTAATGATATGCCTTTTGTCTTTTGCATATTTTCACGCCCCTTTCTTCTTGCATGCAAAAGAAAGCAAAGCTAACATAGATTTTACTCTATGCTAACCTTGCTTATTTTACTTTTATTTAGGGCACAAAAAACGCCACTACTTTGTAGTGTTAATTTGTATAAACCGTGTGTGTGTGTGTGTGTGTGTTACAGCCTCAAGGCTTCTAGCGTTTTTCATTTGTTTTGGTCCCCTTTATTATGTATTTATATTATACCAAACAAAAAAGAAAATCAACTAATACAGTTAATTTTCTCTTTCTTTTTATTATAATTCTACAACAATGGTGCAAATGTATTAACAATAGCTTCTAATATTTTTATGAGTATGTTTCTATTTTTAATTTCTCTCAAAGATACTTCTTTACACTTTTCTAATGTATTTATATAGTCTTGTTTTATATCTAATTCCGTACCCGTTTTATACATCCAAGCTCCGCATTCATAATTTAGATTTAAACTTCTGTAATCTAGGTTTATACTTCCTACAATTGCAGTAATGTCATCTGAAACAAATGTCTTAGCGTGTAAAAAGCCTGGTAAATATTCATAAACTTTTACTCCAGCTTCTATCAAAACTTCATAATAACTTCTTGTTGTTAAATGCATATACCATTTATCCGGTTTATGTGGAGTTATTATTCTTACATCTACTCCGCTATAACTTGCATTAAGTATAGCTGTTAAAAGTTCCGGACTTGCTACAAAATATGGAGTATAAATATATACATAATCTTTTGCCGCATTTAATATTTGTATATATACACTTTCTGCTGGATTCTTTCTATTATCCGGGCCATCAGTAAAGAACATATTGTAGCCTTGTATTTCTTGTTGTTCTTCAAGTTCTCCTTTATTGTCAAAATACCATTTATAATCTGGTGTAGTATTAGTTGCTATTTCATAATTTTTTAAAAAAGCTACTAAATAACTTTCAGCTGGTTTTCCTATAACTCTTATACCATTATCTTTCCAATGTCCAAACCTAATTTGTTCGTTGGTGTATTCATCTGCTATATTAATTCCACCTGTGTAAGCTATAATGCCATCTATAACAACAATTTTTCTATGGTCTCTATAATTTATATATGTGTTTATACCAAATCTTAATGGATTGTATTTTTTAATGTTTGCACCTAAATTTTCAAGCTGATCCATTTTATTCTTAGGATATCTTAAAAATGATCCCCAACCATCTGCCATTATTGTTACTTTTACACCCTCTTTAAGTTTTTGTTCTAAAGCATTATATATTCTATCCCAAAGATTACCTTTAGCTATTATAAAAAACTCAATTAATATATATTTTTTAGCTTTCTTTATATCTTCTAGTATTCTTTCAAAACAAGTTTCCCCTATATCTAAATATTCAATTCCTTCATTTGCATATACCGGATATTTAGATAATTCTTTTAATAATTTTACTTGTTTTGAAGTTTGTTTGTCTTCAGCACTTAACTTTTCAATTAATTTAGTATCATCTTGTAATAAATGATGAGAATTTGCAATTGTTTTATCTCGTGCTTGTTTCATCTTTTTACCAACTTTACTTGCACCCCATAAGAAGTATATTATAATTCCTGCAACAGGTAAGAACATTATCATAATAAGCCAAGGAATTTTATATGCTAAACGTTCATGTCCATATAATATGTATAATACCACTATAAACTGAAGCACTCTAGTACCAGTTGTAAAATATGTGCTAAGTACAGCTGTTCCTTTAAATACAACATAGAAAATAACTATTTGTACTGCTAGCACTATTAATGAAATGGCAAGTTTTATGAGCATAACCCATATATTCTTTTCGCCTCTTTTACTTTTCATAAGACACTCCTAATCATTTATGCTATTTATATTATTCTCTATCTTTTGTTTAAAATACTCACTATCTACTACTTTATATCCATATTTTAAGTAGAATTCTTCTCTAAATTCTAATAGTCTGTCTTCTCTTATTGCTTCTCTTACATTTTCCATTAAATGTACTAAAAATCTCAAGTTGTGTATAGTCATAAGTCTTGCCCCCAGAATTTCGCCAGACTTCATTAAATGTCTAATATATGCTCTTGTATAGTTTTTACATGCGTAACAGTCACATTCTTCATCAAGTGGTCTAAAGTCCAATTCATATTGTTTATTTTTTATAACTACTTTACCTCTGCTTGTCATAGCAGTACCATTTCTTGCCATTCTTGTTGGTAGAACACAATCACACATATCTATTCCTCTAAGAACTGCTTCTATTAAATAATCTGGACTTCCTACGCCCATTAAGTATCTTGCTTTATTCTCTGGAAGATGAGGTGTAGTTTGTTCTAGTACATCAAGCATTATTTCTTTAGGCTCTCCTACACTAAGTCCTCCAACAGCATAACCATCAAAATCTATTTCTATTAAATCTTTTGCGCTCTTCTGTCTTAAATCTGGATACATTCCACCTTGTACTATTCCAAATAACGCTTGTGTGTCACGATTAGTATGTGCGTCCCTACATCTTTTAGCCCATCTTGTTGTTCTTTCCATAGAATTTTCAACATATTTTCTATCTGCTGGATATGGTGCGCATTCATCAAAACACATCATTATATCTGAACCTATAGTTTGCTGTATATCTATAGAACTTTCAGGTGACATGAATAATTTTTCTCCATTTAAATGTGATCTAAACTCTACACCTTCTTCTGTTATTTTTCTTATAGACTGAAGGCTAAATACTTGGAATCCACCACTATCTGTTAGTATGTTTCTATCCCAATTCATAAATTTGTGCAGACCACCTGCAGCTTTCATAACTTCCATTCCGGGTCTTAAATTTAAATGGTATGTATTTCCTAGTATTATATTCGCTCCTACCATCTCTTTAAGCTCGTCCACCGTCATTGCTTTTACGGTTCCAAGCGTTCCTACCGGCATGAAAACAGGTGTCTCAAATGTGCCATGTGGCAAGGTTATTTTTCCTAACCTTGCCCCAGTTTTTTTATCTTTATGTATTAATTCATATTTTATTGCACTCATTACATCACCTTTTTATATATTTCCTTGTATTTGTCTTTCTACCGCTCTTTGATTTTTATTAAGCTCATCTATAGCTTCTTGTTTTTTCACATATTCTTGTGCTTCTTCAGGGTCTTCTATATTGACAGTTTTTTCATTAAGTTGTTTTTCAAATTCATTTCTGGCTACAAAACCACCAACCATTACGCCTTGTGCTAAATTTTCAACCGGCGTATCATGTTCATCTCCAATCAATTGCGAGCCTATGTAACCTGCCACCGTACCTTTTTCTCTAGCCTCTCTTCTTGCTTCTTCTATTTCACATTCTGCCTGATTCGCTCTATCTGGCTTTTCTACAGCTTCTTTTCCTTCGTTATTTTCTATAGTCTTAATTGCCTCTTGCGTTTTTGCATAATCTTTTTTGTTTTCTTCTTCTATATATTCTATTTCTTCTTGAATTTTTGCATTTTCTTTTATTTCTTCTTTAGGATCAAGTACTTCTCCCCTTTCTATTCTATCCATTTGCTCGTTATCGTGCTCAAGTTGAGCATTTTCTACTTCTATCTCTTTTAATATTGCTAATCTTCTTTTGATATCATCTTCTGGAAGTTCGTCTAATTCTTTTTTTAGCAGTTTTATATGGTTTTCTCTTTCTTCTATCTTTTGTTGAGGATTTAGAACTTTTTCTTTTTCAGCAAATTCTAAGTTTCTTTGTTGGCTTAACTGTTGAGCCTCTGCGTACGCCAAATTTCTTTTTTCTTCAAAACTAGCACTTTTTTTTGCTTGTGCTTCAAAGCCTTCTCCTAAGACTCTGGCTCTTTCTCCTCTTCTTAAGCCTTCTTCTTCCATAGCCTGCATAAGCTCGTCTGGTTTTAATTTTGCTATCTCATCTTTTATTTTGGTTTGTTCATTAAGAGCTTTTTCCTTTCTTGCCGCATAATCTTCTGGAGATATTTTGTTTTTTTGCATTAATTCATGAATATATGCAATTTCTAAATTTACCTTGTGAAGCGCTATCATAGCTTCTGCATATTTTCTACTTCTTTCTCTAGTCTCCCTTTGAATAGGTTTTCTTGCTTGTCTTTCTTGTTGGCTAAGTTTTTCTTCTTTAGCCTTTAACTCGTTATTCTTATCCCCTATCTCTGCCTCATATTTTGTTTTTAAGGCAATTTTTTTCTTCTCAAGTTCTAATTCTTGCCTAAATTCTTCTCTAGTGGAAACAAGTTTTATATTCTGCCCATCTTTCATCTGATTGTTATACATTCTTATTCTAAAATCATGAAGCTGTTGCATAGCATCTTCATATGCCTTCTCTGTTGAACTATCTTCTCTATCTGGCTCATCTCCAGTCTTTTCTTCATTCTGCTTAGCTTTTCCTTCTTCCTCTATTTCTTTAACACTCTTTCCTTCAACAGATTTTTCTTCATTTGCAATCACATTCTTTTGTGATTTCTCTTGACTAATTTTTTTCTCTACCTCTTCAAGTTGTTTCCTTAAATTTTTAATAGCAGTTGGATCCTTTATTGCATTCGATTCTAACTCGGCTATAGCTGCTAGTAATGCGTCTCTTTGCTTTTTTAAATCTGTTCTTTTATCTAGCACTCCATCCGCTACTTGTTCTTGTAATCCTTCTACAAATTCATTTTCTTTTGCCATAGTTTATTCCTCCTTTAAACTATTCTTTTATATACATTGCATCTCCGAAACTGAAGAATCTATACTTTTCAGTTACAGCTTGTTCGTACGCATTCATTATCTTTTCTTTACCCGCAAGTGCAGATACTAACATTATTAGTGTAGACTCTGGCAAGTGGAAATTTGTAATTAAGTTATCTACAACTTTAAATTTATATCCAGGATAAATGAATATGCTTGTTTCTTCTGCTTTTGGTTTTAATGTTCCATCAATCTCAGATGCAGATTCTAAAACTCTGCAAGAAGTGGTTCCTACACATATTACTTTATTTCCTCTTTTTTTAGTTTCATTTATTATATTACAAGTATCTTCGTCTATTTCGTAATATTCACTATGCATTTTGTGTGTTTCTACATCGTCTACTTTTACAGGTCTAAATGTTCCAAGTCCTACATGAAGTGTAACATATGCTATGTTTATACCCTTTTGTTCAATTTGTTTTAAAAGTTCTTTTGTAAAATGTAGCCCCGCTGTAGGTGCTGCTGCTGACCCTTTTATTTTAGAATATACCGTTTGGTACCTTTCTTTATCTTCTAATGTTGCTGTTATATATGGTGGAAGTGGCATAGCTCCTATTTCATCTAATATTTCATTAAATATACCATCATATACAAATTTTATTTTTCTAATTCCTTCTTCTAAGATGTCTAACACTTCACACTTAAGTTTATCTGAAAACTCTATTACTTGCCCTATTCTTGCATTCTTTCCAGGTTTTACCAAGCATTCCCAAGTATCATCACCCAAATCCTTTAACATAAGTACTTCTATTTTTCCAGTATAACCTTCTTTATGCCCAAATATTCTAGCTGGAATTACTCTTGTGTTATTAAGCACTAATGTATCTCCTGGATTTAAATATTCTATTATATCTTTAAAATGTCTGTGCTCTACATTACCAGTATGCTTGTCTAACAATAAAAGTCTTGAACTAGACCTATCTTTTAAAGGTGTTTGTGCTATTAGTTCTTCTGGTAAGTTATAATAAAAATCGCTTGTCTTCATTTATTCTCCTTGTACTCATCTTTTATTTTTTGTTTTTCAATATATCTTTTATAAACAAATCAAAATCTGTTAATTTTTCTGTAGCTATTATATATAATATTTCATTAGATACTCTATCATAATCATGAACAATTCTATTTCTTGTACCTATCATTTTCTTATATGTTTCTAAGTTTTCTTCGGATAAATAACCATTTTCTACTAATCTTTCAAACGTTTGGTAATATGTATTACAAACTCCGCAACTTGTTTTTAGAAACCAAATCTGATGCTAAGTCTATCATTATTTGAATAGCCTTTCTTATATTGTTTTCTATAGAATCCATTATTAGCCTATTTGTTAATATTTTCTTTTTATCTCCTTCAGCTAGTCTTCTTATATACTCTAAAATTTCTTTTAAATTGGCTAGTTTTCATCAATTCTAATTTGTTACATAATCTTCACCATCTTCTCTTAAAACAGCTTGTATATATTTTTTTCTTTCGTAGTCCATTTCTATATACAAGTCTTGAACTCGTCTTGTAAAATCTATTAAATCTTGTTCGTTTTCACAATATATCATTTTACCTTTGCTAAGTACTTCAAATTGCAAAAAAACATTTACTCTTTCTAAATCTATATAATCTACTGGTATATCCGAAAACACACGACTTACATCTATGCTTTTTCCGGCATGGTCATATTCATTCACAGTTTCTTTATACATTACAGCTATATCTATATCGCTATTTTCATTGTATGTATTATTTGCATAAGAACCAAACAAATATGCTACTTTTATATTTCCTTCTTTTTTTATATATTCTAAAAACTTGTCTTTGTGTTTTTCAAATATATTTTCCATTTTTATTCTCCTTATATATTTTCTATTTGCCAATCTATTGGTTCTAATCCGTGAGATTTTAAAAACTCGTTTGTTTTAGAAAAGTGAGAACATCCAGCAAATCCATTTCTAACTGAAAAAGGACTTGGATGAGAACTCTCTAACACTAAGTGAATTGGATTAGTTATTAATTTTTTCTTTTCTTTTGCATATGCTCCCCATAATAAAAATACTACTGGTGTATCTTTTTCATTTACTTCTTTTATAACCTCATCAGTAAATATTTCCCAACCTTTGCCTCTATGGCTTCCTGGTGTATCTTTTACAACAGTTAAAACTGCATTTAACATAAGTACTCCCTCTTTAGCCCATTTTAAAAGATAACCATTATTGGGGATATATAATCCCAAATCTCTTTTTAATTCTTTATATATGTTTTGTAATGATGGTGGAACCTTTATTCCTGGATTTACAGAAAAACATAAACCATGTGCTTCTCCCTCACCGTGATATGGATCTTGTCCAACTATTACAACTTTAACTTTTTTATATGGTGTGTATTTCATAGAATTCATTACATTTTCTCTTGTTGGAAAAATCTGCTTTGTAGCATATTCATTATCCACAAATTCTGTAAGCTGTTTAAAATATTCTTTTTCTTTTTCCTTATCTAATAATTCTCTAAAACTTTCTACCATTTGAATACACTCCTACATAAATATTATACCATAAATGCATAAAACCTGTCTACAATTTGCAGACAGGTTTTGGCATTTATTGGCTAGTATTAAGATTTAAACTGTTAGTTAAATATTTCATTAACTTATCTTTTATAAAAATACACCGGTAACAACGTGAATTCTGTTCTAATAATTATAAGCAAGAAATCTACAATAAGTGTTGTTGAAAAAGTCGATGTAAATATTGTATATATTAACAATAATATACTTGGTATTAAACTTACAATTAATCTTCTTGAGTTGTTAGTCACAAACAAGGCAATTATAAAACCAAATAAGATTAATGGTATTGTTATTATTTCTATAAATTCAGGCTCATAACATACTACACCACAATCAGTTAACGTTGGAATAGTCACTATAAACCAAACAACAAACAAGATAATAGTTAAACATATATATAGTTTATATTTTTGCTTGTTATTGTGTTTATGTAGAAGATAAATAAATATTATTGTCAAAAGAATATTTATAACGATACATATTGCAGATGAAAGATACTTATAAGTATCAAAAGAAGTTGTAACATTTTGTATCATACTATTCTCCTTTCTTAATTTTTATGCTATAAGTATAATTTCTGCTGTCAGCTATAAAAACACCAGATGCTATATATAAATCCTTATTGTAGCTTAAGTTAATGGTTGTAACGTCTTCCTTTAACTTATTGTATTTGTACACATTAATTTGTGCGTAATTATCATCTAATTTTATTATTTTGACAATAGGACTAGAACCACGATTATAACGCCATACTCCACCAAACATCGGTTCATCAAATATATCATTTTCAGATATATTATATTTTTTTATTATTTTTCCCTTTCTAAAATGTTCTCCACTAATACTTGTTTCTGTATATTCAGCTGTTAAAATTAATTGATAACCTGTAGGGTTTCCATCAATTTCTCTTATTATTTCTATATTCATGCTATTTAGAACAACAAAACAGCATACACATATTAGTATAATACAAGCTATAGATATTGATACAACGCGTATTATTTTAGTATTTTTTGAGTTATTAATCATAAAAATAATCTCCTTTTTATTTGAAAATTATATACTAATAAAAATTTAAATTCAAGTTATTATAGATTGTTATAGAAAAATACTTTTGACATTACTGATAATTAATATTTCAAATCAAGAAACCGTTTTCTATTTCACATACTTTGCAACTATATGTTAATCTATTATATCTCCTTTAAATAGTGTTAAAACGCAAGAAAAAACTGCCTATACATAATATATAAGCAGTTTTTTCTAACCTTTATATGCAAACAATAAACTTATTCTTCTTTTTGAATTCTTTAAGTTAAAATCTTCACCATGTCCCGAAAGCACTTGGATGTCTTCAAACCTATTAAATAATTTATCTAAAGATTCTTTCATATCTTCACGACTACCATTTATAAGGTCGGTTCTACCGTATGAATTTGAAAATATAGTATCTCCCGAATAAAGTATGTTGTTATTTTCATCATAAAGAGTTATTGAACCTTTAGTATGTCCTGGTGTATGTATAAGTTCTAGTGTAGTATTACCAAATGTTATTTTATCTTGGTCATTGCATTTTACTACTCTTTCCTTTTGTACTGGTAAAACTTTTGTACCAACTATTTCTTCAGCATTAAGTTCTTTATTATCCAAACCTTCATAATCTTGTTCATGAATGTACACTTTAGCATCTGTATTTTCTACAAGTTTAGCAAGTGCTGCTATATGATCCGCATGACAATGTGTTGTAACTACTATATCTAATATTCCATCTATTTCTTTTATTGCTTGTTCTATTATTTTCTCATCAAAAGCCGGGTCTATTACACAAACTTTATTTGTATGTTTATCTTTTATAACATAGCAATTGGTTATGTGCCCTGTATTTTCTATTTCTAATTCTAATTTATGCACTTCTATCAATTCGTTGTCTATTACTTTCATTATTTTGCCCTCTTTACTTCATATACACTATCTATTTTTCTTAATGCTTTTATAATTTTTTGAAGTTCATCAACTGAACTAATTTCTAGTTTCACATCTATAATACAAGTTCTGTCTTCAGTATCTTTTGCAGTAAAGCCATGCAGTTTAACCTTCATGTCTTGAAGAAGTTTTAACACTTCCATGGATATACCTGTTCTATCATTAGCTTTAACTATAACAGCCGCTTGGTAAGAAATATTTGCTTTTTCTTTCCACTTAACTCCAATTCTTCTTTCATTTACATTAATTCCAACAAGATTTGGACAATCTGCTCTGTGAACAGATACTCCCTTACCAAATGTTATATATCCTACTATGTCTATTACTTTCATTATTTTGCCCTCTTTACTTCATATACACTATCTATTTTTCTTAATGCTTTTATAATCTTTTGAAGCTCCTCAACAGAACTAATCTCTAGTTTTACGTCTATAATACAAGTTCTATCTTCAGTGTCTTTTGCAGTAAAGCCGTGAAGTTTAACCTTCATATCTTGTAGAAGTTTTAATACTTCCATCGAGATTCCCGTTCTATCATTTGCTTTAATTATAACAGCTGCTTGGTAAGAAATATTTGCTTTTTCTTTCCATTTAACTCCAATTCTTCTTTCATTTACATTAATTCCAACAAGATTTGGACAATCGGCTCTATGCACAGATACACCTTTTCCAAATGTTATATATCCTACTATTTCATCACCAGGAAGTGGATTACAACATTTAGCAAATTTAACTAAGCAGTTATCTATTCCTTGTACTTCAACACCTTCTATACTTCCTTTGTTTATCTTTTTAGTTTCCACTATTTCTACAGGCTCTTCCTCTTGACTAATACCATTTTTTTCGTTATATTCTTCAACTAGTTTATTTAACACTTTTCTAGGAGATAGAATACCAAAACCAATATTTTCATAGCATTCATCATGGTCTTTATATTTCATCTTTTCTATTACTACATCTACATACTCGTCTTTTAATAATTCGTCTGCATCTAATCCTTTTTTTATTATCTCTTTTTCAAGTATTTCTTTACCTTTAGCCACATTTGCTTCTTTGCTCTGTTTCTTTAAGAAGTTTACTATCCTGTTTTTAGCACTACTTGTTTTTACATGGTTTAACCAATCTCTCTTTGGACCAGGTGAGTTTTTAGATGTTACAATTTCAACTATATCTGTATTTTTTAGTTTAGTTGTTATTGGTACCATCTTGCCGTTTATCTTTGCTCCAACCATACTATTTCCAATATGTTGATGTATTTGGTATGCAAAATCTATTGGAGTTGAGCCTTTAGGTAATGACTTAATTTCACCCTTCGGAGTAAATACAAAAACTTCATCTCCAAAAAGTTCTACTTTAAGTTCCGAGAAGTTTCCTTGCTCTCCAAGTTCTTGCTCAAATTCCATTGTCTTTCTAAGCCAAGTAAGTATCTCATCACTTTGAGACATTTTACTCTTTCCTTCTTTATACAAGAAGTGCGCTGCAACACCATAGTCTGCAACATTATGCATATCCCAAGTTCTAATTTGAACTTCAAAAGGAGCTGCTCCTTCACCACCAAACAAGGTAGTATGCAATGATTGATACATATTTGTTTTTGGTACAGCAATATAGTCTTTTACACGACCTGGCATAGGTTTATATTTTTCATGTATTATTCCGAGCACAGCATAACAATCTTTTACACTATTTACAATTACTCTTATAGCGTAAAGATCAAACAAATCTTCAACACCACAATTATTCATTTTTGTCTTTTTATATATGCTATAGAATGTTTTTGAACGTCCATATATTGTTGCTTTTATTTTTTCTTTTTCTAGAAGCTTTTTAATCTCTTCAATTCTTTGATTAATATACTCTTGTCTTTCATCTTTCGTCTTATCTACTATTTTTCTAATTCTTTCGTGTTCTGTTGGATTCAAAATAGAAAACGAAATATCTTCAAGTTCAGATTTTATTGGATTCATCCCAAGCCTATGTGCAATAGGTGCATAAACTTGCATTGTTTCATTTGCCTTAAGTATTTGAAATTCTTCACTTTCTTCATATATATTTCTCATATTATATAGTCTATCTGCAAGTTTCATAACTACAACTCTTATGTCTTTTGCGATAGCCATAAACATTTTTCTTAAATTTTCTGCTTCAATTTCTTGTTGGCCGTCATAGTTTAGTAGATAAAGTTTACTTGCGTCTTTTACAAGAGTCGCAACTTCTTCACCCATATTTTTCTCTATGTCTTCATATTTGTACTCTTTGAACTTAGTTACTTCGTGAAGTATTGCAGCATATACAGCTTCTACTCCAATTTTTAAAGTGGCAACAATTTCTGCCACGTGTACAGCGTGTGCAAATGTTGTTTCACCTTTATATCTTTTAGTATCGCCATAAATTTTTAAAGCATACTCAAATGCAAATCTTAATTTTTTTGCATCATACTTTAATTTGTTTTCACGTAGTTTGTCTATAAGTCCTTCACAAATTTTTTCATTTTCAATTGTAGGTTCCATTAAACCACTCCTTAATTTATACTTTTCTTAAAGTCTACTAATAAAAATTGTATGTTTTTGTATCCCATAAATTCATTAATATTCATGGTTAATACCACATCTATTTTATCCCCAAGCCTTACCTCATCGCGTCTATCTCCAGCTTTAAAGAATATTGCTTCTACTGTAAAGTTGTCATCTTGTAGTCTAAATTTCAAGTGTTTATTATCTTTCAATGTAGATACACTTACGACTTTTAGATTTTTATACACAAATACCGGTCTTTTGTTCTTTTGGCCAAATGGTGCTAAACGTTCTATCTCAGCTACACTATCAAATGTCATATCCTTTTTAGACACTTCAAAGTCTATATCTATATTACGAATAAAATCATCTGGCTTCATTTTTGTAATAGTTTCTTCAAATTTTTCTTTGAATGCTGGTATGTTTTTAGTCTCAAGTGTAAGTCCTGCTGCAAGCTCGTGTCCACCAAAAGCAGTTAAATATTCTTTACATTCAGTTAAAGCATCATATAACGAAATTCCTTGTGGTATTCTTCCGCTACCTTTTGCTTTGTCTTCTTCATAAGTTAAAAGTATTACTGGCTTTAAGTATTTTTCTGTAAGTTTTGATGCAACTATACCAATTACTCCTTGATGCCAGTTTTTGCCTTCTATTACAATACTTTTTTTCTTATCTAATCCTTCAGTTTCTATTCTTTCTACTGCCTCTTCATATATTTTTCTTTCTACCTCTTGACGAGTTATATTTTGTTCATCCAAAACCTTAGCGTAGTTATATGCTTCTATAGGGTTGGTAGATAGTAACATTTTAACTGCAACAGTTGCATCCGCCATTCTTCCACTTGCGTTTATTCTAGGTGCCAAGCCAAATGACACGTTATCTGAATCAACTGTTGTTATTCTAGCCACTTTCATCAAAGCTTTTAACCCTTCGTTTTTTGTATTTTGTAACATTTTAAGCCCGTTTGCAGTAATAATTCTATTTTCATCAACTAGAGGTACAATATCTGCTATTGTTCCAACTGCTACTATATCTAAATATTTTAAATAGGCTTGTTGTGGCATATTTAATTTTTGGGTTATTGCATTTAATACTTTAAAGCTTACTCCAACTCCTGCCAAAGAATTAAATGGATATTTTGAGTCAGGTCTTTTTGGATTTACTATGCTATATGCATTAGGTAAAATATCTGAACATTCATGATGGTCAGTTATGCACACATCTAAACCTAGACTGTTTGCATATTCCACTTCTTCCACTGCAGATATTCCACAGTCTACTGTTATAATTAAAGATATTCCTTTTTCTTTTAAAGATAATATTGCTCCTTTATTTAAACCATAACCTTCTTCCTGTCTATCTGGCAAGTAATATTCGGTGTCAAGACCCAAATCTTTTAAGAAAGAATATATTAATGTTATACTTGTAATTCCATCTACATCATAGTCTCCGTATATGGCAACTTTTTCATTTTTTCCCTTTGCTTCAATTATTCTTTCTACCAGTTTATCCATATCTTGAAGTAAATATGGGTCATATAGATTCCCAATATCTGGATTTAAATAACTTGGTATTTTTTCTTCATCTATTTCTTTTGCAAGTAATATCTTTGCTGTAAATTCTGTTATATTAAATTTATCTACATATTCTTTTACTCTGTCATCTGCTATTTTTTTAATCTTCCAAATCTTATTCATATTTAATTCATTCCTTTTCATATACATTTTACTATAATTCTTTAAAAAAAGAAAGTAAAAAGAACAGTTTTAGTTTTTTCACATAAATATTTGTAATATTTTTGAGCCATGCTCGTATATTTGTATTAAGAATTATTGGAGGTAAGATATGAAAAGCGTAGACATTTACAAGGATATAGCTGTAAGGACTGGCGGTGATATATATATTGGTGTTGTTGGTCCTGTAAGAACAGGTAAATCTACATTTATACAAAACTTTATGGAAAGATTAGTAATTCCAGCAATTGGAGATAAACATAGAAAGGAAAGAGCCGTTGATGAACTACCTCAAAGCGCTGCAGGTAAAACAATAATGACTACCGAACCAAAATTTGTTCCAAACGAATCTGTAGAAATTACATTAGATGGCAATGTAAAAATGAAAACAAGACTTGTGGACTGTGTTGGTTACTTGGTAGATGATGCAATAGGCCATATGGAAGGAGATATGCCACGTATGGTAAGAACTCCTTGGTCAGATAACGAACTTCCATTTATTGAAGCTGCCGAAACTGGAACACATAAAGTAATTTCAGACCACTCTACTATAGGTCTTGTAATTACAACAGATGGAAGTATCACAGATATTCCACGAGAAAGCTATGTTAAAGCTGAAGAACGTGTTGTGTCTGAACTTAAAGAGTACAAGAAGCCTTTTGCTATTTTGCTTAATTCTAAAAATCCAAATAGCGAGAGTGCTCAAGATTTAAGATGTTCTTTAGAAGAAAAATATGACGTTCCAGTTATTAGCGCAAACATTTTAGAATTAAAAGAAAAAGATATTACAGAGGTGTTTTCAAGAGTGTTAGAAGAATTCCCAGTAACAGAAATAAGCTTTAAATTACCACTTTGGTTTAATATGTTAGATACTAAATATCCATTAAAACAAGAAGTTGTTACTGTTATTAAAGAAAAATTTAGTGGTGACTATTCTATTAGACAAATTAATGAGATTATACAAGATATGACTAAAGAGACAGATATATTTAAAGCTATAACTGTCGATGACGCTCAAATGTCTGATGGAACAATTAAGCTTAACATGCAAATTAATGATAATGTGTTCTTTAAAGTATTAAGCGAAAAAACAAATACAACAATTACAACAGAATGTGATATATTCAAAGCAATAGATGATTACTCTAATATAAAGAAAGAATACGATAAAATAAAAGACGCGTTAGAACAAGTAAAAATTAAAGGATATGGAATTGTTACTCCAGGAATAGATGAATTAAGTCTGGAAGAACCTGAAATAGTAAAACAAGGAACAAAATATGGAGTTAAACTTAAAGCTTCTGCCCCATCTATTCATATGATTAGAGCGGATATAGAAACAGAAGTGTCTCCTATAGTCGGTAGTGAAAAGCAATCTGAAGATTTAGTAAAATATTTATTAGCTGAATTTGAAAATGACCCTAAAGCAATATGGAGTTCTAACATATTTGGCAAGTCATTACACGAACTTGTAAACGAAGGCTTACACAACAAGCTATACAAGATGCCAGATGAGGCTCAAATGAAAATACAAGAGACCCTAGAAAGATTAATCAACGAAGGTAGCGGCGGATTAATTTGTATAATATTATAGCAAAGATAAATTGTGTCAACAGTGTTGACACAATTTAATTTATACATATTTAATTTATTCTGCTACAAATGGTATATTTTGTTCTTTTGCAAATGTTTCAATATAGCTTCCTGCTTCTCCGTGAAGTGTTAGACTGTCACACCAAAAGAAAACTGTTGGTGCTATACTAGCATCTATTGTAATTAGAGTCGGAGCTATATACAATTCTTTTAGATTAGAACAGACGGCAAATGCATTTTCTCCAATGCTTTTCAATGAGTCACCTAGCACAACTGTTTTTAATGATGGGCAATTATTAAATGCATTGTCTGCTATAATTTCAACCCCCTCACATACAACAACTTCAACATATTTGTTATTTCCACATATAGTACTTATCTCTTTTACCGTATTTGGAATATATATTCCTCTTACAGTGCTTTCATTAGCAAATATCATTCCGCCAACTCTTATAACATTTTGTCCATTTATTGTTTCTGGAATAACTACTATATCATCATTTCCGTTGTAGTTTCTTATTTCTATTCCACCTGCTATTTCTGCATATGTAAACTCGCTAATTGGTGTAACTTGGTGATTTCTAACTACATCTTCTGTTATTTCATCATATTTGTTGTTTTGATTACTATTAATTTCATTATTATTGCTATTAACAACATTGTTATCTATAACATTAGAGTTTAAATTCTGTTCTCCTCCATCTTCTTTTGAACCTGTCACTAAAATTAATACAACAACTGCCATAATCACTATTGCTACGGTTACTACTAAACCAATTATTTGTTTTTTATTCATTTGTTTTCCTCCTATAATCTTACAATTATTTTATACTATATATTTTTTTATTTCAACACTTCTATATATATTTTTGTAATTGTGTCAACAGTGTTGACACAATTGAGTTTGAAATAAATATTATAGTGATAGTTTTAATTGTCGCGCCACTGGCGCGACAATTTCAAGTCAAGCTCATATATTTTTTATTAATATAATTTTGTTCGTATTTTCTTTGTACTCTTACTCTTATAAGCATTACAAAGATTTATATTAACAACTATCAAATTATTTATTTATGCATTAATTAAGTTGTTTTTAAATTGTCGTGCCAATGGCGCGACAATTTATGTTTATGTATACAAATATTTTCTTTAAATTATTTTTTCAAATTGTGTCAACAGTGTTGACACAATTTGAAAGTTGTTAATATAATCTTGTTTTTCTTTTTTCTTAATTCGCTACACAGTGTGTAGCGAATTAACATATTAACATTAATTATTTTCTTTTTCGAATTGGTCAGACAGTGTCTGACCAATTGTAATTTAGTCACTTTACTTTTATTCTCACACATAATTCGCTCCATTTTGTATTAAATAGTTACACACATAATGTTCTTTGGCAAAGCTATTCTTTATACATATAACTTCTATTCCTTGACTTAATGCAAAATCCACTATATCTAATGCTTGTCTTACATTATGCACTTTATTTACTATAACAACATTTGCCTCTTTTAATCTTTGTTTATTAACTACAACATATTTTTGTTTTAAGTGGTTATATAGTTCCTTATTTAATGCGCTTTCTACCAAATATATTTTCATAACATTCTCCTTTTATTCCCATTGACTTAACAAACTTTTGTTTGTATAATGATAATGGTGATTAAATTGTCTAAGATATATTTTCATATAGATGTAAATAATGCTTTTCTTTCTTGGGAAGCAATTTACCTAATGCAAAATGGTGAAAAAATAGATATTAGAAATATAGAATCTGCTGTAGCTGGAGACCCTAAAAACCGTACTGGTGTCATTCTTGCAAAATCTCCTAAAGCTAAAGCTATGGGAGTAAAAACTGGTGAAGCAATATTTCAAGCTAAGAATAAATGTCCTAATCTTGTGTTATATCCACCTCATCACGAATTTTATAACTTACAAAGTAAAAAGATGAAAAAACTTTTAGAAAACTATTCCGATATTGTAGAACCTTATTCTGTAGATGAATATTTTATAGAATACGTGCCTATACTTGGGAGTTATATGAATGTTGCTTATGAGATACAAAATAAAATATTTAGTAAATTAGGATTTACTGTAAACATTGGAATTTCAGATACAAAATATCTTGCAAAAATAGCAAGTGACTTTGAAAAGCCAAATAAAATACATACGTTATTTAAAAGTGAAATTAAAGAAAAATTTTGGCCACTTAAAATCGAAGATATGTTTTTATTAGGGCCTAAGTCTGCTAAGAAATTAAGAGAGATTGGAATTAATACTGTTGGGAAATTAGCTAATACAAATGTTGAAATTTTAAAAGCACATTTAAAATCTCACGGTGAAGAATTATATAACTTTGCTTGGGGAATGGATATTGATGAAAAACATGAAAAGAAAGAAATTCCTAAATCTGTTAGTCATAGTAAAACATCCTCATATGATTTAACGAATATAGATGAAATATATAATTTCATTTTAGATATTGTAAATGATACTTGTATAAGACTAAGACACGAAAAAATGAAAACTAAAAATGTTTCTGTAACTTTAAAAACTAGTAATTTTGACATTTATTCTAGCTCTGTTACACTAGATAGCTTAACAGACTCAACAACAGAAATATTTAAAATATGTAAAAGAATATTTAACGACATGTATAAAAAAGAACCTCTTAGACTTATTGGTGTTAATTTATCTTGTTTAGAAGCACACTGTGCCTCTCAATTAAATTTATTTGATACTGCAAACGAAAAATCTTGCAAGGTAGATAAGACTGTTGACTCTCTTTTAGATAAATTTAATGATAATGGATTAATTACTAGAGGTTCTCTTATAAAAGGGAAATAATTATACTACTTTTAATATATTCTCTATAATTCCTCTTGTTACTTCGTAGTTTTTTCTTGTTCTAAAACCAATACTTTCATACCAAGTTATTGGGAAATTTGTTAATGTATAAATGCTGGATTCAATTTCGTAAATGTTATATTTGTTTTCAGCTTTTATACATACTTTTCTCATAAGCTTTGAACCTATCTTTTTTCTTCTATAATCTGGATGTACCAAAAGCACTTTAAAATCTACTATTTCTTTATTAAATTCTGGTAAAACTATTGCAAGTGCAACCCCAACTATTTTATCATTATCCACTGCTACAAAGCATAAATCTTTACATATTCTATACTGCATTAATATGAATTTTTCCGCATAGGTTTCATCCCATCTTCTTGCTTTTTCATCCTTTTTATAGCTTTCCACAAATAGCTTTGCTACTGTGTTTATTTCATTTCTTTTTAATAATCTAATTCTCATTTAAAACACCCTAAAATATTATGTGTGCGTTTTAGTTTAGTATTCAAGAGCTTCACTTTTTGTAAGTTCAATTAATTCTTTTTCTTCTTTTATAATGTTTATTAACTCATCTTTTGACGGCATATATGTAAGATACTTTGATGCATAAATATTTTTACTATTTTCTCCTAAGGTCATTTCAACTACAGCATCATCTTTATCTGCACAAAGTAATATCCCAATTGGCTCATTTTCACCCTCTACCATTTCTGTTTTCTTAAAATAATTAACGTACATTTGCATTTGTCCGATATCTTGATGAGTCAATTTTCCTATTTTCAAATCTACTATTACAAAACATTTCGCCAGTCTATTATAAAATACTAAATCTGGATAATAATATTCTAATCCTATTTTGATTCTTTGTTGATTTGAAACAAAAGAAAACCCTCTGCCGAGTTCCAGTAGAAATTCTGTCAAATGAGAAAGTAAAGCCTTTTCTAAATCTGTTTCTAAATAGTTTTTATTTTCTTTTAAACCAGCAAATTCAAAAATATATGGTGTCTTTAATAGCTCTTGTGGTTCTTTTTCTATTAATCCATTTTTAGCCTCATTCATAACTTTACTTTTATTTGGTGATATTAGATATCTATCATATAATTTTGTGTTAATTTGTCTATTTAATTCTCTATAACTCCAATTACACTTTATTGCTTCAGTTTCATAAAATTTTCTTTCTTCTTTTCTATTTATCTTTATTAATTCTCCAAAATGTGACCAGCTTAATTCTTGCGGCACTGCCGCAAGAATTGGATATAGCTCATAAAACTTGCGCATTCTTCTTATGCTTATTATTGAAAAACCATTACCAAACTCGTTAGTTAGTCTTAAAGATAATTGTTCAATTATTTGTTTTCCATAACTTGCTTTAGTACTATTGCCGGACAACTCATATGTTATTTTACCAATATACCAGTATATTTCTACCATAGTCGTATCAATATGTTTTAACATTTTGCCACGAGCTAAAACAATTTTTTCTTTTATATCTTTATAAATATTGTCTATATTTACCTTATTACCATTTTCACTAATCAATTCTTTACTCATTAGATAGTTCACTTCCTTATATTACATATTTTATGTGATTTCCAATTCGGTCAGCAGTGCCGACCGAATTCAATGTACAAATACTTTTTAATTTCTCGAACAAAATATCTTTTTTCAATTTATATAATTTATATTGAATAATTTTTTCTCCAATTCGGTCGGCACTGCTGACCAAATTCAACTTTATTGTATAAACACGAAAAGCTCTAAATGATTTAATATAATCTAAGGCTATAAATATTATCTTTAGAATAAATTTTATTTTGAACTTTAAATAATAGATTTAACTTAATAGAACAAATTAAATAGTA
>JAZSRF010000007.1:0-20738 GCA_045538335.1 Clostridia bacterium
AGTTATCTAAAGGAATATAATGTAACTCAAAATTAGATTTTGAAGAAATGTTTTTATCTAACCCTTTAACCTGTACGATTTTAGCAAATTTTTTATCTGCATTTAATAATATTACAGCAGTACCATTATCATTGTTTTCTAAATTTGTTATATTATAAAAAGAGAATGAATTAGATATGTTTGTAAAGTCAGTACTTGAAAGTATTTGCTCAATAATAGCATACTTAATTTTTTGTACTAAATTAATTCCTGTAACTTCAGACTCTGGCATAAGTTTAAATAAGATAGTGTCTTGTATAGCTTTTTGTATCTTCTTGTTTGGAATTATTAAAATATCATTAAAGCATTTTAATTTATTTGCATATTTAATATATGGCAAGTGAGAATTACATTTTATTATATTATCACAAAGAATATCTTGGAATTTGACTAACATACTTTTTAATTCTGTTTCTAATTTTTCAAGTGCTTCAGAAAGGCTAGTTTCAACTTCATACTCGTCATCATCATTTTTGCCATACAAATTTGTTATAACTGTAGTTATGTGATTTTCAATAACTTCTTGTTCCTTTAAAATAGCATCCACATCAGCTTTTAATATGTGCTTTTTATATTCTATATAATTATCATTAAGTTTATTAGAAAGATAAGCTAGTTTGTTATATGTGTTATATTTTCTACTTATATCATCAAATAATTTTAAGAACTTATCTTTATTCTCAAAATTTTTCTTTTCAAACACACTGTCTAGATATTTAATAGGATTTTTTGTAAATAGACCAGAATACAACAATTCAGCATCTATATCTAGTACAAAACATAGTTGAGATAATAATTTGCCTTCTAGTGCATATAAATCGTTTTCTGCTTGTATTTTAAATCCTAGGAAATCGTGTGTATATGTTTTTCTTGTTGGTGTTATTTGTAATGAAGTTGGAAGCAAATTACATAGTTTATATACTAGATTTGCCATAACAGCACGATTTATTCCAAAGTTAGTATGATTTAGCTTATAACTATCTTTACGTAATTTAGTAGTAGAATAACCCACCATATATACATTAGGGTCAATTTCTTTGGTAGTTAGAGCATACAATAAACGCAAATATACACTTTGTATATTCTTTTCCTCTTTTATATATAATTCTTTTTTGTTTGCATCATAGTAACCACTTTTGAAATCATATGGATTATTATTTCCAAAACGTACATCTTGAATATTATCACACAATGTTTGCACTAAGCTAGAAGCTTTAGAGCCAGATATATATTCAAAGTCTATAAGTCTAGTAAAAAGTGATTCTACAACGCTTACAAAATAATCACTAGTGTTAAGTTTCTCTTTAAAGAAAGTCAAATCTGCCTTACTCATTTTTATCCTCCGTAAATCCGAAATCTCATAACAACATTCTATACTAAAAAAAATAAAAATACAAGGGGAAAAAGAAAATATATATGTATATAACAAAAAGAATTATTAAGAGGTAATAGTATAAAAAATTGTTTTAATTTATTGAAAATATATACAGTATATAATATAATGTAACTACAAAAAGGAGCAAAAGCAAATGGAAAACGCTAGAAGCCTTGGGACTGTAACACACACACACACACACAACTTTTATGTAAATTAACACTACAAAGTAGTGGCGTTTTTCACGCTCAAAAAATAAAATTAAAGACAAGATAAGCATACAAAATATGTATGCTGTCTTGTCTTTTGTGTTAAAGAAAAGAGGTGAAGTAAAAAATAATAAGTAATAGTAAAAATGTAAATAATATATTTACAATTAAAACGATATGTGATAAATTATAATTGCAAAACAAATGGTTATACAAAAGAAAGGAAAAGGTAAAAAACATGAAAACAAAACAAGGTATATCATTAATAGTACTAGTAATAACAATAATAGTAATGGTTGTGCTTGCAGGAGCAATAGTACTAACATTAAACAACAGTGGCATAATACAAAAAGCAACAGATGCAGTGGATAAAACAAATTATGCAACAGTAAAAGAATTGACACAAATGGCGTGGGCAGAAGCATATGCAAATGGAGCAAGAACACAAGCGGAATTTCAAGATGCAGTAGATAAAGCATTAGAAGACAACAAAATAGATACAGATAAATATGGAATAATAGTAACAACAAATGGAGTAGAAGTAGCAAATGGATGGATACAAGATGGACTAACAGTAAAAAGAGGAGATACGGTATTAAATATAGGAAGCAACTTTGAATATGACTCGGGAGTGGAAAGTTATGAAGGAGGCTGGAAAGTACTAGGAGCAGAAAATGGTGAACTTCTAATAATGTCAACGATAGATATAGTATCAAGCTATATATTAGGTGATGAAACTTATACTCCGATAGAGGTTACTGGAGAGAATTTAGAAGAAGCACAAAATGACTGGTTACATGGAGCGGCTGATTTAGATTCCTTATGTGAACCGTATGGAAAAGGAAAAAGAGCAACAGGAGCGAGAAGCATAAGAGTAGAAGATGTAGATAAAATAACTGGCTTTGATAAAACAACATATGGAAAAGGACAAATATATGAATATGGAAATATAGTAACATATTCATATAATGGAACATCAAATCCAACGTATGTGGGGGCAAACGGAATAACAGGGACATTATCCCAAGCACATGATAATGGTTTCTATTTTTATAATGGTAAAGAGATTATACATATAAATGATTTGACAACAGGAGAAAAAGGAACAACGTTTGCAACATTAAAGAGCGATTATTATGGTTATTATTTGCCAAGACTAGAAATTATAGATAAAACAAGTGATGCTTATACAATGTTATTTGGTGAATATGGTAATGAAGATGCGTGGTATTGGCTTGCCTCTCCGTATGTCTATACGGATACTAACTACGCTAATTTCGGCATGCGCTTTGTGGAGGAAGGGCTTGTTGATTGTAATACCTTATGGAGTTCAAATGGATATAGTGAGTATTATGATTATGGTGTACGTGCTGTTGTCTCGTTATCATCTAATATCAATGTAACAGGTTCATCAGAAACTGGTTGGACATATTAAAATAAAATTATATAATATATAACAGAAAAAACTCGTAATGTATAGTAATTATACATTGCGAGTTTTCTATATAATATTTCTATCATAAATTACGACATATTTTTGTAATATAGTTGAAATATTTTGCTTTTCGTTATATAATCACATCATAAATTACGAAGGAGGAAACAAAGTGAAAACAGTTATAAAAATAATAACAATTTTTGCGGGAATAATACTTGGGGGATATTTAGGAGAGCTAGCTTTAAGCGTGCCAGCATTAAGCTTTTTGGCAGCAGGTAAGGAACTTGGTTTAACAAGTCCTGTTGTTCTAGATTTAAATATAATAAAGCTTACATTTGCTTTTACAGTAAAGTTAAATATAGCAGGTATCTTAGGCTTTATAGCTTCTCTATTTATAGTAAAGAAAGTACTTTAATTGAATAAATTAAGTAAATTAAGCATAAAGCAAATACCTTTAGAAGATAGACCTTATGAAAAGTTTGAAAGGCTTGGTGCAAGTTTTCTAACAGATGCAGAACTTCTAGCTATAATTATTAAAAATGGTAGTAAAGCTTTAAATAGTGTAGATATGGCAAGATATATACTATCTAGTCATTCTAATGGACTAGTTGGATTTAACTATTTAAAACAGGCATCTATTGATGAGCTTATGAAAGTACAGGGTATAGGCAAAGTAAAAGCAATTCAATTAAAAGCAATAATAGAACTTGCAAATAGAATAAACAACGAACTTTCAAACGAAAAGAAAGTTAAAATAACGTGTCCAGAAGATGTGTATAAGTTACTAAAAAGCAATATGGCAGATAAACAAGTTGAAGAGGTTAAAGTAATTATTTTAGATAATAAAAACTATGTAAAATCTGTAGTGACAGTAAGTAGTGGAGCAACTAATAAAACTACAGTATCTACTAAAGAGATATTTAGTGAACCAATAAAACAACTAGCGACTAATATTGTTTTGGTACATAATCATCCAAGCGGTGATACGACACCTAGTAGACAAGATATACTTTTAACTCGTAAAGTTTGTGATTATGCAAGAATATTTGAAATAGAATTATGTGACCATATAATAATAGGGAAAAATGGTTATACTAGTTTGAAACAAACAAATAGTGATATATTTTTAGGAGGCAGAATGATATGAAACTAATGGCAAAAGACATTGGAATAGATTTAGGAACATCAACAACACTTGTCTATGTTAAAGGCTCTGGTGTAGTGTTAAACGAACCGACCGTTGTTGCAATTAATGATGTTACGGGGGAAGTTTTAGCAGTAGGTAGCGTAGCTAAAGAAATGCTAGGACGTACACCAGACAATATAGTTGCAGTAAAACCGCTAAAAGGTGGGGTAATAGCTAATTTTTACGGCACTCGTATGATGTTAGAAGAATTCATATCTAAAGCGGTAAAAAAAAGCATGTTGGCAAAACCAAGAGTGGTAATATGTGTTCCATCTGGAATAACTGACGTAGAAGCGATGGCAGTAGAACAAGTTGCATCAGACGCTGGAGCAAAAGAGGTATACATTATGGAAGAAGCAATGGCAGCAGCGATTGGGGCAGGTATAAAAGTAGACAGCCCAGAAGGTTCTATGATAGTAGATATTGGTGGAGGCACTACTGAAGTTGCGGTAATTTCTTTAGGTGGTATTGTAGCATCAAATGCAATAAGAGTTGCAGGAGATAACCTAGACAATGATATTATTGAATATATAAAGGATAAATACAATGTAATAATTGGAGAAAATATAGCAGAGGAAATAAAAAACACAATAGGTGCTGCATTTTCTTCTATGACAGAAGAAAGAATGCAAGTTAAAGGTAGAAATTTATCTACTGGTTTGCCAGATACAATTACTGTTACAACTTCAGATATACAACAAGCAATGAGTAAAATATTAGAGGAAATAGTAAAAACAATAAATTTAACTTTAGAGAAAACACCACCAGAACTTGCATCAGATATAATGGAAAGAGGTATAATAATTTGTGGTGGAGGAGCTTATATAAAAAACATAGATAGATATATAAGCGATAAAGTTGGCATTCCAGTTTTAATTGCAACAAATCCATTAGAGTGTGTTGTAAGAGGAGCAGGAAGCGCACTTTCAAACATAGAGGTACTTAAAAAATCTACTAAAACTAGAAGAAGATAGGGGTAAACTATGAATTATATGGCTAGAAAAAAAAGAAGGCAAGGGAATAAAACAATTATTGGTATAATTATAGCTATAAGCATAATTGTATCAATTTATTTGCTGTCCTTAATTAAAATACCATTTGTATCTAGCCTGTCTTCTAAAGTAGTTTATGGTATAGATGCAACACTTGGAGCCATTACCGGATTTATATCTCAAGGCACATCATATTTTGGCAATACTAAAAAACTAAATGAAAAAGTAACTAGTCTTGAACGCGAGTTAGAACAAGCTAAAATAGATATGCAAGAGATAAGTGTTCTAGAAAAAGAAAACGAAGAGCTAAAAGAATTATTAAATATTAAAGAGGGATATAACCATTTTAAAAAGATATATGCAAATGTTATAACTCGCTCTTATGATAACTGGAATGAGACGTTTGTAATAAATAAAGGATTAGTAGATGGTATAAAGGAAAAACAAACAGTAATTGCTGCAGAAGGACTAGTAGGCTATATATCTCAAGTAGAACAAAACACAAGTATAGTTACGACAATTCTAGATGATACCAGTGCAGTGAGTGTAGAGATATCTAATATAAATAAACTTGCGCTTATAAAAGGAGATTATTCTTTAAAAAGTAAGGGGCAACTGAAATTAGTTAACATACCAATAGATACAGAACTTGCAGAAGGTGAAACAATTTACTCATCTGGAATAGGAGAATTATATAAAAAGGGAATTCCTGTTGGTATAATTTTAGAAGTTATAAGTAAAAAGAATGATATAGATAGATATGCTATAGTAGATGCACTTGTAGATATTGAGTCGATAGACACAGTAGCAATAATTACAAATTAGGAGATAGTATGGCAAAGAAAATCTTTAATGTAATATTTAAAATAATAATATTTGTCTTTGTGTATTTGCTTCAAATATATGTAATAAATAACACTATGTTTTTTGGAGTAAACGGAGATTTATGCTTGATGGCAGTTGTTATAACTTGTTTGCTTGAAAAAAACCACACAGCATATATTGTAGCTGGATTATGTGGAATACTATCAGATGTATTGTTTTCAACAGTAATTTGTAACTACTTAGTTATATATTTACTTGTAGTATCAGTGCTTATAGGAATGAAAAAAATGTACAAGCAAGATAGTAAACTTGCTATTATTGTATTTAGTGTATTAGCTGTTGTAATAAGTGAAGTTTTATTAGGTATATTTAATCTGTTCGCAGTAGGAAGTGTAGTAAATATTTTTGTATTTCTATTAAATATATTTAAACAAAGCATAATAAATGTTTGTTTGGCTTTTGTTATATATTTAGCATTTAATTTAGTGAAAAAAGAGGGGTAGCATTGAAAAGAATAAAAGAATTTTTTAACAATAGAATATTAGTTATTAAGTTCGTACTTGTTCTAGTAGGAGCTATCCTTTTATTACGTCTTGTGGATTTACAAATAGTAAATGGAGCCCAGTATAGAGAAACATCAGAAAAGAAGATGTTAAGAGAAACAACTATACAAGCACCAAGAGGTGAAATTTATGATAGAAATGGTGTTGTACTTGCAACAAATAAACTGGCTTATGACGTAGTAGTCTACAAAGTTGGGTTAGACAACTATGAACTTAATAAGACGTTACTAAAATTAATAAATATATTAGAAAAAAATAAAGATGAAGTATATACAACCTTTCCTATGGATAGTATAAAAGAGGGATTTTATACTACATCGGACAAAGAAAACTTATGCTCTGCATATGATATAGAAAATACTTTATCTGATGAGCAAATTCTAGAATATATATATGAAAAGTATGAACTAAATAATATGGGATTTTCTTCTAATGAAAAATTTAAAGTAGCAAGATTAAGATATGAACTTGCAACTAATATATTTTCGTTATTTAGGTCAGTAACTTTAGCTAAAGATGTATCATATGAATCAATGGCTATAATAGAAGAGGCAAAGAGTGAACTACCTGGCATAGAAATAAATGTAAATTCTAAAAGATATTATCCATATGGAACACTAGCGTCACATTTGCTGGGCTATGTCAGTAGCATAAATAGTGAAGAATATGCAAAACTTAAGGACGAAGGTTATTCATATAATAGTACAATTGGAAAAATGGGTATAGAGACAACAATGGAAAGATACCTAAAAGGAAGTAATGGTATAAAAAGAACAGAGGTAGATTCAGAAGGTGAAATTGCTGCAGAATATGTATATAAAGAGGCAAGTTCCGGAAATAATGTTTCTTTAACGATAGATTATAGACTACAAAAAATTGCAGAAACAAATTTAAAGAAGGTAATAAATAATATAGCAACGGGAGCTAAGGGATATGTTAAGCAAAAAGGGGCTAATGCAGGTGCTGTTGTAGCACTAGATGTAAATAGTGGAGAAGTTTTAGCTATGGCGAGTTACCCTACATTTGACCCTAATGATTTTGTATCTGGAATAAAATATAGCAAGTGGAAAAAATTAAGCGGGGATAAAACTAAACCGATGTTTAATAGGGTTATTTCTGGTACATATTCACCTGGTTCTACATTTAAAATGTTAAGTGCATTAGCCGGATTGGATAGTAAGGTTATAACTATAAACGAAAACATAAAAACAAATGGAAGATATGAATATGGTAATCATCCAATGTGTTGGGTTTACTCATCATATGGAAGAACGCACGGTTATGTTAATGTAACTAAAGCTATAAAAGTTTCTTGTAACTGTTATTTCTACGAAGTTGGTAGGAGAATGGGAATTGAAAATCTTGTTAAATATGCAAAGATGTTTGGCTTAGGAAGTAAAACTGGAATAGAACTTTATGGAGAAGCAAGTGGTAGTATAGCAGGAGCAAATGAAGATATGGATTGGTATCTTGGAGATACGTTATCTGCAGTTATAGGACAGTCATATAATTCGTTTACACCGGTGCAGTTAGCAAATTATATTTCAACACTTGCTAATGGTGGGACTTTAAACAAAGTATCTGTTTTAAAAGAAGTTACAACAAACGAATATGAAAATATATCTGAAGAGGAAGTTGCAAACTATATTCAAGGAATAACAGGATATAAATTTAATTCAACTAAGCTAGAACTTAATGAAAAATATGTAGATGCTGTTGTTGAGGGAATGAAATCTGTTACTTCTGAACAAGGTGGAACATCATATATAGTATTTAAAAATTCAGATATAGAAGTGGCTGGAAAAACTGGAACAGCACAAGTTGCATCAGGTACTCCAAATGGTATCTTTGTAGGATTTGCACCTATTAATAATCCTCAAATAGCTGTAGTAGCTATAGTAGAACACGGTGATTCTGGTTCAGCTGTTGCAAATATTGTAAAACCTATTTTAGAAGAATACTTTAATATTTCAAAAGATGGTGATGATACTAGAGATAATACAGACATATTAACACCAAGTATAAAATTTTAAAACAAAAAGGAAAGTTAACGTTAAATGTGTTGACTTTCTTTTTTTATTTGGTATAAACTAGTTACATAAAGAGGGAGTAAAAAGTAAATGAAAAACGCTAGAAGCCTTGGGGATGTAACACGCACACACAACTTTTATGTAAATTAGCACTACAAAGTAGTGGCGTTTTTTGCACCCTAAATAACAAGTTAAAAAAGCAAGGTTAATATAGAATATATCTATGTTGGCTTTGCTTTCTTTTGCGTGAAAAAAAGAAAGGAGTGAATAAAATGCAAAAGATAAAAGGTATATCATTAATAGTATTAGTAATAACTATAATAATAATGGTAATATTAGCAGGAGCAATTGTTTTAACGTTAAACAACAGTGGAATAATAGACAGAGCGAGTGAAGCAGTAAATAAAAGTGACAAAACAAATCTAAAGCAATTGGCTCAATTGGCGTGGGCTGAAGAATATGCTGAAAATGAGGCAAGCGCCAATAAACTAACAGGAGAAGATTTAGAGGAAAAATTAAAGGAATGAGTAGAGAAAGCATTAGCAAACAATGGACTAATACCAGAAGAATATGGAATAGTAGCAACAGTTGATGGAGTAGAAATTGCAAAAGGTTGGTTGCAATATGAGTTAACAGTACGAAAGGGTGACACAATACTTGAAATAGGAGATGACTTTGATTATGATGAAACAGATAACGTAGATAAAGACGTAGAATGGAAAGTATTAGGAGCAAGTGACAATGGTGAGTTGCTAATAGTGTCGGTAGGTGGCATAGTGTCAGAGTATAGGTTGGGTTATGAACCTTCAATGACAGATGCTGATGCCAAATTAAAAGAAAGTCAAAATGATTGGTTAAATGGAGTAACGCAATTAAATAGCTTGTGTGCGCCATACGGAGAAGGTAAAGATGCAACAGGATCAAGAAGTATAACGATAGAAGATGTAAACAAAATAACAGGTTATAAAATAAAAGAGTATGGAAAGGATCAAATATACGAATATGGAAATAAAGTAACATACTCATATAATGGAACAACAACTCCATCGTATATAGGTTCTAACGGGGTACAAGATACATTAACAATTGGACACCCAAATGGATTTCATTATTACAATGGAACAGATTTTATAAAAGATGACTTGAGTAAGGAAAAAGGAAAAATAACAACAATTACTAGTAATTATTGCGGATATAACATAAATGACATAGAATTAGATCATTCAAATAAGGCTCATACATTAGTATTTGGAACAGGTTATAATTATGAATCATATTGGCTTGCAAATGCTTTTGTTGGAACACAAATGCAGTTGCTAGATTATGGCTTCTTAGTGTTGTTGCCTAGTGCTATACACTATGATGACTTATGGCTATCTATTGGTGCTACAGAAACACATACTAGATCTGTGAGAGCAGTCGTTTCGCTATCACCTAATATTAAGACAACAGGTTCATCAGAAACGGGTTGGTCATATTAATAAGATAAATATAAACTTAAATTCGGATGTTTTTATGCATTCGAATTTTTTGTATAAGCAACAATCATATTTGTTGACTTATAAATTTATATGTGATAACATTTATTGAGAAAAGGTGTGCGTAAATTGCATAATCGGGGGTTATGATGGAAGAAATTAAGGAATTAACACAACTGGAAGAATTAGAGAAAAAATATGATGAAATAAAAAGGGAACCGGATAAATTTAGAATAGAAAGCGATGTAGAACCTTTTGGGGTTAGTGAACTTGATGAATATACAAAGCTTACAGATGAACAAAAACAAGAAAGATATTCAGAAGAACAACGTGCTGCTTCAGATAAGTTGTTAGAGCTATATGCTAGAGTCGAAGGACAACTTACAGAACTAACTAAACAAATTAATGCAAAAGTAATTGAAGCATATAAAGCTGTTGTGAAACAAACAGAAGAAATAGAAAATCAAATAGCTGAAAATGAAAAAGAAATAAATTCTTTAAATGAAGAAATTAAAACTTTAAAGGAGCAAATTGCGTTAAAAGAACAAGCATTAGAGCAAATGGAAGCGGCAGGAGATTATGATCAAGATGAATATGAGAAATTACTAAAAGAAGTAGAAGATTTAAAAAATGAAGTTTCACAAAAAGAACAAACAAGAGATGAAAAAGTTAAAGCTAATAAAAAATACAAAGAACAATTAGAAGAGCTGAAAGAAAAGAAAGAGCAATTAGTTGATGAATATGAAGTTTTAGGGCATCAAATAAAACTAGATGACTTATCTGGAAAATGGAGTGAATTAGCAAAACAAGAACGTGAAAAATATAAAGAGTACAAAGCGTTAAAAGAAACAGATGCATATAAAAACAAAGATGAAGATGCACTAAATAAAGCTGAGCAATTAGCAAAAGAAGTAATTACTACCCGTGATGCAAGAAATAAGATTTCAAACGAGCAAAAAGAAATACGTAAAACCATAAACGAATTAACTGGTAGAGAGGTACAAGCTATATCTAGTGAAGAAAAAGAAATTAATGAACAAACTAATTTACCTGAACAAGAGATAAATCCAGAACAAGAGGAAGCTGTAGCGAGACCACATTCAGAAGATAAGGCTAAAGACACAGCTAAAGATAAAGGTGAAGACAAGAAAGAATCATCTAAAGAAAAAGAAAAATCAAACACATCGCAAGTAGTGGCAGGTGTTCCTAATCAAACAGAACCAGCAGTGGTACAACAAGATAAAGATAAAAAAGAAATTGACCCTCAAATAGAATTTGATGGACTATGTTATAAAGCTAAAAAGGGGAACTTAAAAGATGAGGAGTTTGATAGACTAGTTCAAATAATGAAAGACCCAACAAGTTACGATAAATTAGGTATTACAACAGGAATAATATTTAATAAGTCTAGAGCTATATTTAAGGCGCTAGAAAAACGAGTGGGAGATATAGATGGACTATCTAGTGAAGCAAAAGAAACGTTTGCTAAGGAACTAGTTGGTGATGTTGAAGGTAAAGAACTTTTAACTAAAATAGCAGCTTTAGATAAAGGAGGATTAACATATTCTCAACAGGCAATATTAGCAAAGGTAAAATCAACATTAAATAGACAAGAAACTTTGGAACAAGCAAAATATGTTAGAGATAGAATTGCTTTAGAAAAGAATGAAAAAAGGTGGTCTTGGCTAATAGATTTCAGCGATGAAAAACAAAGATTAAGGGCAGCTAAACAAGACAAAACAGAGAAACCTACAGCTGGCGGAATAGAGGGTATTAACAATTTAGTAAATTCTGAGAGTGAACAAAAAGATTTTGATAAAAAATACGAAGCACCAAGCAAAGATGTAGTGGTGAAAGACACAAAAGAACATTAGTAATAGGAGGTACAAATGAAAACAGTAATAGTAACAGGTGGTTCAAGAGGTATTGGAAAAGCTATAGTATATGCTTTCGCTAATGCAGGATATAATGTTATTCTTAATTATAACCAATCAGAGCAGTCTGCAAAGAATATTGTAGAAGATTTAAAAGATTGTAAAGGAATAGTAGAAATGTTTAAAGCAGATGTTTCTAGACGTGATGAAGTAGATGCTATGATTGAATACGTCAACAAAGAATTTGGTGGAATAGATGTTGTAGTAAATAATGCAGGAATATCTCATGTAGGACTATTTGATGAAACAACTGAGGAAGAATTTAGAAGAGTAATAGATGTAAACTTAATGGGTGTTTTTAATGTTACTCAGTCGGCTTTAAAAGAATGTATGTTAAGCAAAAAGGATGGAGTAATAATAAACATATCATCAATTTGGGGTATATCTGGAGCTTCATGTGAGGTTGCATATTCTGCTTCAAAAGCGGGCGTTATAGGACTTACAAAAGGACTTGCAAAAGAACTTGCTCCAAGTAATATAACAGTAAATGCAATTGCTCCAGGAGCTATTGCTACGGATATGATATATAAAGAATATTCTGAACAAGAAATAGCGGATATAGAAAAAGATATACCGATGGGACGTTTAGGAACTCCTATTGAAATAGCTAATCTAGCGCTATATTTAGCATCAGATAATGCGAGATATATAACAGGACAAGTTATAAGTCCAAATGGTGGTATGGTTATATAATTATAAATATAAATTAACCAAGTAATGGATAATGATATATATGTTATCCATTATTTGGTTAAAAAAACAATAAAGTTGTATTTTTTACTTGACATTTACACAAAATTATTGTATATTTATACTTGCAAGTGGCGGCGTAGCTTAGTTGGCTAGAGCGTACGGTTCATACCCGTAAGGTCATTGGTTCGATTCCAATCGCCGCTACCAAACTAGCCACACGTGAAGTGTGGCATTTTTTAAATATTATATTAAAAAGGGAAAAAGAATTATATATACTATAGTATAATATAATCTGAATTTGAAAGGTGGAAATATAATGGAAGGTAGAAAGCTCAGAAGAAAAAAGGTAGATAAAATAGAAAAACAAGAAAAGACTACTAGTGCAAATGAGTTGGGATTAATTAGTAAAATATTAATAATACTTTTAACAGTCGTTTTAGTCGCAGTTTCGAGTGTTGTTATATACTTGAAAGTATTACCAAATAAATACTTAATACCACTTTGTATATTATTAGTAGCGATATGTGGCGCAGGAATATTCTTCGTGTTTAGAAAAAAAACATCAAACAAACTAAGAATAGCATTATCTGTAATATCTTTAGTTCTTATAGGTGTGTGTGCATTTGTAGGTTCAAAACTAATAAAAACGTTGGACTTTTTAGGCGATATGACAACGGAAACTGTGAATGCAAAAACATATTCTGTAGTAGTGTTGAAAGATAGCAAGTATGCTAAATTAGAAGATTTACAATATAGACTTTTACTATATTATGATAATGAGTTAAATCAAAATCAAGGTGCAATAGACAAATTAACAGGTGTAATGACTATAGTAACAGAAAAAACAGATGATGTGCACGAACTTGCAAATAGATTAATAAAAAGCGAAGTAGACGCCATATTAATTGAAGACTCATATTATGCTATAATAGAAGAAGAAATGGAAGGTTTTAAAGAAAAAACTAAAGAGATTTATACATTTGCATTAGAAGACGTAATTGAGACTATTGCTAAAGAAGTAAGCGTAACAAAAGAACCATTTGTAATATATGTAAGTGGAATAGACTCTTATGGAAAAATAAGCTCAGTTGCAAGAAGTGACGTTAATATGTTAGTGGTTGTTAATCCGCAAACGAAACAAATACTTCTAGTAAATACACCAAGAGATTATTATGTAAAATTGCACGGAACATCAGGTTATAGGGATAAATTAACACATGCAGGTATATATGGTATAGATATGTCTGTAAAAACTATGGAAGATTTATATGATGTAGATATAAACTATTATGTAAGAGTAAACTTTACATCATTAATAAATATAATTGATGCTATAGGCGGTGTAAATGTTTATTCAGAATATACTTTTACATCAAGAATAGGAAAATATAAATTCAAAAAGGGATATAACCAAATGAATGGAAAGCAGGCTTTAGGTTTTGCTAGAGAAAGATATTCTTTTGCAAATGGAGATAGAATGAGAGGCCAAAATCAACAAGCTGTTATAAATGCGATGATTGAAAAAGTATGCTCTTCAAAGACTATACTTACAAAATTTGACGCATTGCTAGACTCTCTAAAGGGAAGTTTCCAAACAAATATGGAATATACAAAAATGCTGGATATAGTAAGAATGCAAATTTCAGATGGGGCATCTTGGAACATTTCTTCAATAAGTGTTGATGGCGCTGGCTCTAGTGAAAGAACTTATTCGATGGGAAAAACAAGACTATCTGTATTAATTCCGTATGCTGGCTCAGTAAATAAAGCAGAAGCTTTAATAGATGATGTCTTAGAGGGCAAAATGCTAGAGAAAGGTGCTATAGATATATCTTCATATAATGATTACCTTGTTGTTTCAAGGGGGGTATATGAAGAAGAGAAAAAACCTGAAAAGGAACCTGAACAAGAAACTCCAGAAACGGGAGATGAAATAACGGGTGAAAATCCTAATGAGGGAACTCAAGGTGAAGAAAATACAGGTAATGAAGGAGATAATAACACTGAAAACATACCAGGTGAAAATGAAGGTGGTACAGGAGAGGGTACTGGAACTACTACACCAGAACAAGGAAATGGTGGGGGAAATACGGGCGATGAAGGAGATGACAATTCAAATCCTGGAACAGATAGTGGAAACGACTTGACGGGAAATGATAATAGTAACAATGGATCTGGAAATGAAGATTCAAGTGGAGATAATAGTGGAACTACTCAAACCCCAAGCCAAGATACTAGCGGTTCCGAAAATGATAATAAACCTGCTGAAGATAATACTTTAAGTAGTGAACCAACAAATAATACCGCTGAATAAAATTAAGCTCTAGTACGATTTTGTACTAGAGCATTTTATATATAGTACTATAGAGAAAATGAGCATATGGGATATTTAATGCTACGTTTTAAGATGTTGTGATATAATTGAAACAAAATGAACATTAAAAAGAGTCTATATAATATAGTTGCAACGAAAGGGGAAAGGAATGGAATTTCTTTTGAAAAAAATGAAAAGTGGAGATAAAGAATCTCTAGAAACATTACTAAAAGGAATAGAAAAAAGATTATATATTATTGCGCTGGCTAGATTAATGAATGAAGCTGATGCCAATGACGCAATACAAGAAACATTAATGAAAATATATACAAGAATTAAACAATTGCGTAATATGGATAGTATTATACCATGGGCAACAAAAATTTTAATAAATGAATGCAATAATATATTAAAGAAAAGAAAAAAGATGGAATTTTCCTTTGATAATTTTGAGATGGAAAAATATTTAAAAGATGATGAATATATAGAAATAGAAAACAATTATAGTTTCTTTGAACTAATAGAACACTTGACTGTAGAGGAAAGAACAATTTTAACAATGTATTATAGTGAAGATTACACGACAAAAGAAATAAGTGAAATATTAAAAGTTAACGAAAATACAATAAGAACAAAAATAAAAAGAGCTAAATTAAAAATAAAGAAGAAATTTGAGGAGGAAATTTAATTGAAAAGGAATATTGATGAATTATTAAGAGAGAAGTATAGTGAAATTGAATACAATAACAACGTAGAGTTGGAATTTAAGGATATAAAGAAAAATAACAATTTATACAAAGTAGCATCAATAATATTGTTAATTGTAGTAATAACAATAACAGTAAAAATTTATAATCCAGGACAAAAATTGGTATCAAATAAGAATGATATATATGAAAATATAATTTCGGATGGTGAGCAAAAATTAACTGAAATGGTACCAGATCATCAGATAGTTATTGGTTCAAAAGGTGATGCTTCACATATAGGATATGCTACTTCGTATTTTACAAGTGGAATAGATGTTAAGTATGTATTAGCAATAAGAGTAAATAAAATATTAGGATATACTAATTATAGTGAAAGACAAGATAAATATTCTATACCAGTTACTAAATTTGAAGCAGAAGTTTTAAAGTGCTTTAAAGGAAATGTAGAGGGGAAAATAGAGATACATACTACAGGTGGGATAATAAGTCTTGCGGATTGGGAAAAAACGCTTAATGATGAACAAAAAGAAAAACAGGGATACAATAAAATGACACAAGAGTATAAGGAAAATACATATGTAGAAATAGTAATTTCTTTGAATTTAGATAGAGCTAAAGTAGAAGTTGGAAAAGTATATCTAGTGTGTTTAGAAGATGATTCTTATTTTTATGATGGCTTACGAACAGTAGGAACATATGGTATGAAAGAATATGATATTAACACAAATAGTATAAAGGAAAATAACGGCAAATGGGTTGATATAGAAGGTATTAAGATGTTAGACGAAGTTATAAAATATAAGCCTTAATTGAGTTTTTAGAAAAATGTAATAATACTATATAAATGAAAAAGGGATGGTGCTATGAAAAAGAAAATAATAATTATAATTGGAGTAATATTTTTAATAACATTAGCAGTTTTAGGAGTATTAGCAAAATATATAGATGCTGGTAGAGTAGCAACAAATAATGAGCCTAAATATTGCGTGAAAATAGTGGGCAATGGTGGCAATAAAGTTACATATTGGGGACTAGGTTACAAGGTAATAAGATATCCAGCAGTATCACCTAACGAACCGTACCAAAACTATCTTGGAGTAAAAATGGGAAGTTGGTTTATGAGATATGAATTAACAGGATATGATGAACTAGAAGTTGAATTATTAACAGAAGGAAAAACAATCAAAATAACTAGAATAAGAGATATAGAAAAGATAGCAAGCTTGCTCAAAGACTCAAAGTATAACAAAGAATTATGTTTGGGTATAACTACACATAAAATAAAATTAGAGGAAGATACTTATTACATTATAGGGGGCTGTAAAGAAATACTAAAAGGCAAAAAACAAGCATCGTTAACAGATAAAGACTTTGAAAATTTAATGGATATAATAACAAGCTATTATAAATATAATGAGTATGATAAAACATATATACTATATTCAGATACAGCTGATACAGAAAAATTAGTAAGATATAATGGGTATTTATATGCCAAGTCTTATGCAATAATAGATTTTGCACAAAAACCAGAAGGTTATATAGGTGTTATTGATAAATTAATAGATAGTGAATATATTCCTAAATATAATGGAGAAACAAATTCTAAAGAAATATTAAATGCTAAAGTTGTTTCGTTGGGAGAAAATACAATTATATTACATTATGATAATAACTTTGTATTATTTGAAAAAATAGATAATTAATAAATTATATTTGAGCAGTTTTAATACTGCTCATTTTTGTATAAAAAAACGCCAAACCTTTAAAGGTTTGGCAATACTGGTTGCGGGGGTAGGACTTGAACCTACGACCTTCGGGTTATGAGCCCGACGAGCTGCCGACTGCTCTACCCCGCGAAGCGTATATTAAGTATAATATATTTATATGTAAATGTCAACAAAAATATTAGAAAAAGTTTAAATAATCTTAATTTTTGGAGTTGTAAATTATATATTGTTATGGTATAATACTAAGTGTTAAAGTAAGACTGGAGGGAATAAAATGATAGGATGGATAGCTTGGGTGCTTATAGGACTAACATTATTAGTAGGAATAGCTTTAATAATAATTGTAATGATGCAAAGCTCTAAAGAAGGTTCTTCAGCAGCATATGGAAACAATACTTTTTATGGTTCAAATAAAGGAAAAACATTAGATGGAATACTTTCTAAACTTACAGTAGTTTTAGGTATTGCTTTTATAGTTCTTTGTTTCTTAACTACAATTGCTGTAACTAAGTAATAAGGTGAATATGAAATTAGAAGAAAGAAAAGAAAAAGTATTGGAATTTATAAATTCTAAAGAATACAAACTTATGACTGTGAAACAAATCGCAGTCTTGTTTGCTGTTCCAAAAGATGAAATAAAAGATTTAGAGAAAATAATAAATAAACTAGAGGTAGAAGGAAAAATATACATAGACAATAGCAAACGTATATGTACACTTAATTCTGCTTCGAAATTTGTTTGTAAATACGAAGCCAAATCCAAAGGGTTTGGTTTTGCTCGTGTTATATCTGAAAACTCAGATGTACAAGATATATACATTTCTAAGGAAAATGTAAACGGTGCCTTTGATAAAGACATAATTTTAGTAGATGTTATACATCCTAAAGAACCAGGTAAAAATTTAGAAGGAAAAGTAGTAAAAATTATTCAAAGAGGAGAGGCTACGTTTGTAGGTATAGTTAGAAAGAATGATACATTTGGTTTTGTAGAGGTTTTAAATGGTAGCATAAACGACATATATATTCCATTTAAGCTTATGCAAGGTGTGGAAAATAACGATAGAGTAGTAGTAAAAATTACTAAATACCCAACAGAAAATAGAAAAGCTGAAGGTAAAATAGTAGAAATAATTGGACATGAGTCGGATAAAGATATTGAACAAGCAGTAATACTTGCAAGTCACAATATAGTAGAAAAATTTCCAAAGAGTGTTATTGCTGATGCGGAACAAGTTTCAGAAATGTCTGAAATGGATTTCGTTGGAAGAATAGATTTAAGATATAAAAATATCTATACAATAGATGGTGATGATGCAAAGGATTTGGATGATGCAATTTGTATTGAAAAACTATCTCAAGATGAATTTAAACTTTCTGTACACATAGCGGATGTTAGTCATTATGTAAGAGAAAACACAAATATAGATAAAGAAGCAATAAAAAGAGGGACAAGTATATATACTCCTGGGCGTGTAATTCCAATGCTTCCAAGAAGTTTGTCTAATGGTATATGCAGCCTTACAGAAGGTGAAACAAGGCTTGCTTTATCTGTGGATATGATAATAAACTCTAAAGCTGAAGTCACATTTAGCACAATATATAAATCTGTTATTATATCTAAAAAGAGAATGACTTATAATAAGGTACAACAAGTATTAGATGGTAATATACCACAAGATTATACAGACTATGTGCAAGATATTCTATTAATGAGAGAACTTGCAAATATTCTAAGGCAAAAAAGAGAAAAAACAGGAAGTATTAACTTCGATATACCAGAGACAAAGTTTGTTTTGGACGATACAGGTGAAGTTATAGAAGTAGGTCCATACAGTGTGGGTGAATCTAATAATATAATTGAAGAATTTATGCTTGTTACTAATAAAGTAGTGGCAAAAACATTTAGCGAACTTGATGCTCCATTTTTATATAGAATACATGAAACGCCAGATATAGAAAAGCTTAGAGAACTTAATGAAACATTAAAGAATATGGGAAGTAGTATTAAGGGAATAAATAAAATACATCCTAAGGCATTAGCTACCGTATTAGAAAATTTTAAGAGTGATACTAAGAAGTATATGATAGTTTCTAAACTCCTTTTAAGGTCACTAAAACTAGCAAAATACGCAGATAAATGTTTAGGACATTTTGGGCTTAACTTCAAAGATTATTGTCATTTTACATCACCAATAAGAAGATATCCAGACTTATTTATACACAGGGTAATATCTAAATATTTAGAAAATGGTTATGTGTTAGAAGAGCGAGAATATTCGAAGTTAAAAAACAAGGCTCAAAAGCTAGCATTAACAACAAGTGAGTGCGAAAAAACAGCTACGGAAGTGGAAAGAGACTTTGATGATTTGTTTATGGCAAAATATATGGCAAATCATTTGGGTGATGAATATGAGGGTGTAATATCTTCAATAACGGCCTTTGGAATGTATGTTAAGTTAGATAATACAGTAGAAGGATTAGTTAGCATGACAAATCTTACAGACGACTATTATATTTATTATGAGAAAACAATGATGCTTGTTGGTGAAAGAACATCGAAAAAATATGAAGTAGGACAAAAAGTAAAGATAAAAGTTATACGTAGCAGTATTGAATTAAGACAAATAGATTTTGTAATAGTAGAGGGGTAATTATGGTAAAAGAAAGAAAGACCACGAAGAGCAAGCAACCATTTAATTTAAAAAAATATTTAAGGGATTTTTTAGTTTTCGTAGATAAAAAATTGGTAAAAACATCAAAAGTATTACTAATTATATCTATACTTCTAATTGCGATAAGTATAAGATTAATTATTACAACTGTTATGGCTGATGAGTGTAAAGGCGCTTGTATGGACGGAATTTCTTTATGGTCAAATTACAGTGAAAATTTACAAGTATTAGCTGTTACTGTAATTTCGGGAATAGTACCATACCTATATGCACCGGTTGTTGGTTTTATTGGTAGTATATTGAGTGAAACGTATAGATTGGCATACTTGGTGAAGGGGTTTGGCTATATTAAGGGTGTAGCAATAGGAATAGTACCATTAGTATTAAATCTTTTAGTAATCTGTATTACAGTATCACTTGGTATTTACATATGTAAAACGGTAACAATAGGATACAAGATTTCTAGTATAAATAATATGAATTCTATAAATTTTAGAATTAAGTTGTATGAAATATTAAACAAGAAGAATAAAGTTAAAGAATTAACAGA
>JAZSRF010000044.1:0-6638 GCA_045538335.1 Clostridia bacterium
AAATATTCTAAATTACTTGACTTAGGAAATTTAAATGTGTATTTTACTGCATAAAGTAATTGAGAATTGGATTTAAATTTATTATTTATTTCATTAGTAGAATATTTAGAATCTCCAATTACAGGACATCCTATATATTTCATATGCACTCTAATTTGATGTGTTCTACCTGTATGAAGTTTAAGAGAAATCGCAGAGCAATTTAACTCTTTAAAATATTTAATTACAGTATATTCTGTAATACAAGATTTAGCGTTTTTAATAGGTTTATCTACTATTTTAGAATAACCTGTTTTTTCATCTTTTAAAATATAATGGGAAAGTGTATCTTGCGCTTTAGGGAGTTTACCGTAAACAAGAGCAATATACTCTTTATGTACATAGTCATTTTTAAAAGCTTCAAGTATTTGTTCGTGAGCTAACTTGTTTTTAGCAAATATAACAAGGCCTTCAGTGTTTGTATCTAGTCTGTGGCAGATTATAACATTATCTCCTTTTTCTTTTTTTACTATTTCATCAAAGTAAGGTGCAAGAGTATTTTTAAATTTAACATTTCCCTCATAATTAGAAACAACACCCTTTGGCTTATATGCTATTAGTATATTATCATCTTCGTATGCGTAGCTAATTTTTTCAGGCAATCCAAACAAGACGTTGTCATTTAGATATATTTTAACAACATCATTTTCTTTCAATATATAATCTTTATTTACTCGTTTGTCATTGACCTTAACATCTTTTAATCTGAACACTTTATTAAGTGCACTTGTAGCAAGATGCGGAAATATTTTTTGAATTACAGAGTAAACATCTTTGTTTTCATATTTTTTAGATATAATAAGTTCTTTCATATCACAATTATACAATTTATTAATATTAATTTCAAGCTTGAAATATGTATAGCTTTAGTATATAATGTAAGTGTTAAGAGGTGGTTATATGTCAAATATTTGGCATGATATGAATAAAGATAGAATAAAAGCAGAAAAGTTTTATACATTTATAGAGATACCAAAAGGTAGTAAAAACAAATATGAATTAGACAAGGAAACAGGAGTACTCGTGTTAGATAGAGTGCTTGGTGCATCTGTACAATATCCAGCAAACTATGGGTTTATTCCAAAGACACTTGCAGAAGATTCAGATGCAGTTGATGTACTTGTTTTGTGTCAAGAAACAATACCTGCTGGATGTCTTGTTGAAGCAAAACCAATAGGTGTTATGCTTATGAATGATGATGGAAAAATTGATGAAAAGATAATTGCAGTTGCAACTAAAGATTTAGTATATTCAAGTTATAACAATCTTGAAGAATTACCAGAACATATTATCTTTGAAATAGAACATTTCTTTAATATATATAAAGCATTCGAGGATAAGAAAACAACAATAGAGGGATTCAAAGGAAAAGAAGTAGCAATATCTACAATAAATAATGGACTTGAAAGATATGAAAAAACATTTGGGGGTTAAAATTGGAAAAAGATAATGATTTCAAACCTATGAAAACAATAACAGGCATATTAGACATACTAATATGTCTTTTACTCTTTATATCTTCACTATATAAAGGAGCTTTTTATAAAGAGGATGGCCTGTTTGTAAATGTAGTAATTTGTATGCTAGGGTTAGTATGTTTAAGTGTCAAATTAGTACTGAATATTAGGGATAACAGAAAGATTATAAAGAGTAAATTAGGGACACTTGTGGATATCTGTGTAATACTTATGCCAATAGCATACTTTTTGCCAATTGTATTTGCTAAGGCGGCAAGTATTGAGTCTGCTATATTTGAAACGTTAAGATATGTAAACTTTGCAATTATATACTTTATAGTAAGAACAACTTCAAATAAAAAAGTATACTTAACATCTATAGTATTAATTGGAGTAATACTTGGGATACTTGGGATAGATGAGATGACTTATAGAGCTATTGAAAGTATATTAAATCCTATTTCAATAAATTATTTAGAGGCTAACGGTGGGCAGCTTTCATCAACTGTACAATATGCAAATATTACAGCGTTAATAATGCTTATGGCAAGTATTATAGTTCAAGATAAGATTTCAAAAAATCTTCCTAATCTAAATAATAAAAGTAGCATTAAATTTAAAGCATTAGTAATAGGTGAATTGTTTGGCTTAATTGTACTACAAACAGCTATAATACTTACAACTTCAAGAATGAACTTAATACTTATGATAGCATCAACAATTATTTATGCAATTTACTGTTTAAAGAAAAAGAAAAACAAATCTTCACTAGCTTTAATACTTATGATTATAGCATCTCTTGCATTCGTTACTAGCATAGACAGTTACTTATTAGTTCAAAATAATTTTATGATTATATTTACGTATTTAATTACTTTAGTTTTAATTGCTTTAGGTGTTATGCTTGGAACTAGGTTTATAGTGACAATAAAAAAGAATAATAAAGATTGTTCAAATAAAAATAAAATAATTGCTAAATGTGCTATAGGATTTTTCGTAATTTTAATGTTGTTTGTAATTTGTACTACACCACGAAGTTTAAGATTAAACGACAGTGAAGGAGAAGGTACAAGTATTAGTAGAAATATATATACCAAAATACAAGAGAATGTAAAATTAGATGCGAAATTTAAATTTAATAGAAATAATAATTTTGAACTTCACATATATGAAGTAGATGAACAGTTCAATAAAAAAATACTTGTAAGTATGACTAATAAAAGTTTAAAAGACAATGAATATCACGGAGAAATAAATGCATCTGAAAAAGCGGAAAGCTTACTTTTAGAATTTAAAACAATAGATTCGGATGTAGAAATAAAAGAGTTTAAAGTAAATGATAAAAAAATCACATTATCATATATGTTTATACCAGACAGTATAATATTTAGGCTTAAAGATACATTAATAAAAGATTCAAACAATACTTTAAGATTTACATATTACAAAGATGCTTTAAAGTTATTTAATACATCAAAATTATTTGGAATAGGCGGAGAAGGCTTTAAGGCAAGGTACCAAGAAGTACAAGATGAAAATTATATATCTTCTGAAGTACATAGTGCACCAATTCAAATATTAGTAGAATCAGGGATAGTTGGAGCATTGGCTTTTGCTTTAATATGCATAGCAACTTGTATAATAGTGTATAGATTATTTAGAATTAAGAATGAAGAAACATTATTATACTTGCTAATGTTATTTACATTTGTAACAACTTCTGTATTTGATTTAGTATTTTCATTTGGAATAATGATATACCTTTTCTCGGTAATTATAGGTTTAATAATAGGAGAGTATAAACAAGGAGATATATTAGAAAAAGATAGATATGAATTAGATAATAAATCTAAACTTGGTATGATAAAAATAGCTACGCTGTCTATAAGCTTAATGGCACTTGTAATAGCTACAGTTTATTCTATAAATATATTTAGAGCTAGTATGATAGTATTACCAGAAAAAGATGAAACACTTGAAAATTCATATAATAGAGTGGGATTACTTGAGACAAAAGTAGCACTAGACAAATATAACATAACATATTTAACTAGTCTTTTAGACCAATATGACATGCATATAGACTTATTAAACACGATATATTTGTCTGCTTTAGATGAGGAAGAAAGAAGTGCTTTCAAATTAGAAATAAATAGTTATATAGTAAGGCAAAAAGAAATAGCAGATAGTATAATAGAGTGTGAATATTACAACAAATATGCTTTGGAAAAGGTAGCGAGATGTTATTTTAATAGGTATGTATCTTATGCACGTATTTTTGATAGTAACTTTAAAAATGATGATATAGCTTATGTATTCTATGTGGGTTATGCAATAAAACTTACAGATAGATTAACAGAAGTGGGTAAAGTGAATAACGTGGCACATAACTTCGCTAGAAATATATACGAAGAATATATACCAGCATTAGAAAAGCAAAACAGTTTAATTAAAAGTAATATGCTTTCAGTCGCAATAGAAGATATGAAAGTTAATCTGGAAAGTCTGAAATAATAATGTAAAATAAATGTAATTGACAAAGTCAAATTATATGTTATTATTAACTTATAAGGGGGAATGAAAAATGGATTCAACAATGTATTTAGATTCAGCAATGGGTTCTGTAGAATCAACACTACTTGGCGTAGTGGCGGGAGCTCTTGCAACATATTCTTTACTAATTATTGCTTTAACTGTAATTAGTATAATAGCAAACTGGAAAATAAACACTAAAGCAGGTGAACCGGGTTGGGCTTGTTTAGTACCAATATATGCCAATGTTGTGCAATTTAAAATAGTAGGTTTAAATCCTTGGCTATTATGTTTATATTTAATACCAATTGTAAACGTTATAGTTGCAGTAGTATTTGCAATACTAGTACCATTTAGACTTGCTAAATCATTTGGAAAAGATATAGGTTGGGGCTTTGGTTTATGGTTATTACCATTCATATTTTATCTAATTCTAGGATTTGGTAAGAGTGAATATGTAGGGCCAAATGGTGAAGTGAAATTTTAGAAAAATTAAGATGTTGTGTAAAAAAATACACAACATCTTTTCTTTGACATTATAACATGTTTAGTATATAATTTACTCAAGAAAGAAGGAAAAAAATAATATGAAATTTTTAGTAATTGGTGATGTTGTAGGAACAAGCGGAATGGATGCAATTAAAGAACATGTTCCACAAATTGTAAAAAATGAAAACATAGACTTTGTAATAATAAATGGTGAAAACGCAACAGGAGGTAGAGGCCTTAAAGAAAGAGAACTCTATGAATTATATAAAGTTGGAGCAGATGTAGTTACAATGGGAAACCATATATATTATAGGAAAGAAGCAAAGATTTTGTATAAGAATGAAAAGAGACTTTTGATACCAGCAAATGTTACTAATCTTGATGGTAAAGGAAGTGTAGTTGTAAATAAAAATGGAGTTAAATTAGGTGTAATAAACTTAATTGGGAAAGTACATATGGGCGAGATAGACAATCAATATATAACAGACCCATTTGCTGAGGCAAAGAAACAAGTAGAACTAGTGAAAGAACAGGGGGCAGACTACATATTCGTAGATTTCCATGCTGAAGCTACAGCTGAAAAAATAGCTATGGGAAACTATTTAAAAGAGGATGTAACTTGTGTATATGGAACACATACTCACGTGCAAACAGCTGATGAGTGTATTCTAGATACTGGTATGGCATATATAACAGATGTAGGAATGACAGGTCCGAATAATAGTGTATTAGGACTAAAAACAGAAATTGCTGTTCAAAGATTTGTAACAGGTGAAAAGATAAAATACGAATGTAGTGAAAATAAAGCAACTCTTCACGGAATAATAGTTGAGACAGATAATGATACAAAAAAAGCAATAAAAATTACAAGATACAATATATGAAATAATTTGACAAAAAAAGACAAAACTATTGCATAAAAAATTTTTATTAGATATAATAAACTCGTATTAAGTACAAAGGAGGAAATTATGGAGATATTAAAGGTGTCAGCTAAGTCAAGCCCTAATGGTGTGGCTGGAGCAATAGCAGGAATTGTCAAAGAAAATGGAAGAGTAGAAATGCAAGCAATTGGTGCGGGAGCTATAAATCAAGCGGTTAAAGCGGTAGCTATAGCAAGAGGATTTATGGTGCCAACAGGAATGGATATTTCTTGTACACCATACTTTACAGAAGTTATGATAGACGATGCTGAAAAAACAGGTATAAGATTTACAGTTGAAGCTAAAGATTTAGTATAAACAATAAACTGATTAGAATATATAATAATAAAAGTGATAAGATAAATTCTTATCACTTTTTTACCTAAATAATTTGGAAAACTTACCAAAATAGTTGACAATATACTCAAATATCGCTATAATATAAATGCTTGAGGCCCATTGGTCAAGCGGTTAAGACGCAGCCCTCTCAAGGCTGAATCATGGGTTCGATTCCCGTATGGGTCACCAAAATATATCTCCGCAGAATGCTAAAAATAAGCGTTCTGTGGAGTTTTTAATGCAATATTAATGCAAATAAAACAACGCGGATGTATATTTATGGAATATCCTATAAAACTTAGTAATCACATTGAAAAAAGTATAAAAAGTGATATAATTAGTAATATATTGCAATGCTAAAGAATGGTTAAAACTATTCAGAGGTATAAGCCTCTTAATGATTATAAGGAGGGAAACTATATTGAAAAATTTTTGTTTGTTCTTTTAATTAGAAGTTCAACAACAAAAAACTTAAAGGAGAAATGTTTATGAAGACGCATTCTAGAATACTAAGAGGTTATAACAATAATCAATTCAGTAATCGGTCTAATGAGAGGCATACAGCACCCAGCGCAATTAAATACAATAATGAGCAACAGAAAAAAATAGAAACATTCTCGAGCCCTTCTCTATATGCGCTTCCAACTGTATATAACTCCAAAAAGAGGTAATTTATAATAATACCTAAACTTTTTGTTTAAAAGGTGTCGTAAGGCACCTTTTTCTTTTCTCTTTAGTAATTGATTATTTTGTTGAAAAAATTATAAAAACTGGAATTATTTTTGATTTTGTGCAAATATGAAATATTTATATAAAATGTTTTAAAAAATGTATATTGAAATTCTTAAAAAATGTATAT
>JAZSRF010000016.1:0-10245 GCA_045538335.1 Clostridia bacterium
TGTTATATCTAGTCCAGATTTTTTTAGATACGCTGATGCTTCAAATGTTCTTACACCTGTTTTAAACGTAAAGTTCTTTGTATCTATGACAATACCACTAAATATTGCTTCTGCTTCTCTTGCTTCTAGTTTCACATCTTCTAAACACATAAGTAATTCTGTTACAAGTTCAGATGTTGATGAAGCATACACTTCGTGATATGTTAAAATTGTGTTTTCTATAAACTCAGGGCCACGTCTATGGTGATCTATTACAACAACTTTATCGAATTCTTCAAGTAAATCTGGAGCTGCTAAGTAACTTGCCTTGTGTGTGTCTACTACAACAAGAAGTGAGTTCTCAAATTCTTGTTTTTTAAGGTCGTCTTTAGTTACAAACACATCGTCATATTCTCCAGTGTTTTTAAGTCTGTCTATAACAAGTTTTGTTGAATTATTGTGTCTTAAATCACAAATAATTTTTGCTTCTTTGCCATATGTTTTTGCTATTTTGTATACACCAACGGCTGCACCTATACAGTCTATATCTGTATTCTTGTGCCCCATAATATATACATTTTCGCATTTATCTATGACATCTTTTAAAGCTTGAGATATCATCCTTGCTCTTACTCTGCTTGTTTTGTCTTGTTGTTTACCGCTATCTCCGTAGAAGTCATATTTCTTTTTAGTTTTAATAACTGCTTGGTTTCCACCTCTACCCATAGCAACATCTAATGCATTCATAGCAGATTTATATCTTCCAGCTAAAGTTTCTTCGTCATAAGACAAACCGATACTTATTGTTACAGGTACTTTAACTTTGTCTTCAGATACCTTGTTTATTTTTTCTAATATTTCAAATGAATTTTCTTCTAATTCTTCAACATATTGTTTTTCTATAAAATATATATATTTGTCTTTTTCTACTTTACTAACAATTCCGTTATATTCTTTTATCCAACTAACAATTTCTGTATCTATCCCAGATTTAGTTGCAACTTTATCCATTTCATCCAAACCTTGCATTATATCGTCAAAGCTATCTATTGTTATAACACCAACCACTACTCTAGAATCATCTAGTATTTGTTCTAATTCTACTTGTTTTGTAACATCTACAAATATAACAAGTTTCCCAACATCTTCACCAGACATTATTTCTGTTATATATAGCAAATAATTTTTGTCTGCCGCTTCAAATTTTATTGCATCTTTTTTACTAGATTTATTAGCTTCAAGTGCAATTTCTGGTATAAATTCTTCTAGTTCAAGTTCGTTTGCAAGAGAGTTTTGCCATATAAGCTTCGCATCATTAGATATAAACATTATTGGAACGTTTAGATGTTTCATACTCTTTCCAATTGAATTTGAAAAACCATAATGTAACTCATCCAATTTTTTTACTTTATGTCTTAATTCTGCGTAAAGTATAAATATTGTATATGCTGCCATAATTGCTACTATTGGAACAACTGCACCAAATGCTTTTGGTTGCATTATTTGTATAGTCGCAGAAAGTACCACTATAACAAACATATATATTACTGGACTTGCTATAGTTTTAAGTATCATTCTTTTGTAACCTTTTTTATTTTTTATTTTAGAGTTTTTTTGTTTCATAAAATCCCCTTTTTTCACAGTAATATTTTACTACAGAAAAGGGTAATTGTCAATGAAAATGATGAGTTTTGAGTTGACGTTTAAACTACAAAAATTGTGCAGCCAAAGACTGCACAATTTAACGTTAATATTCAATTTAATTGTGTGTTTTTTATTAGTGTTTATTCATCAGTTTCCCTCAAATATTCCAATACATTATTAAATATTTTAGCGTGAGATGTAAGCATCACCCCTTGTTCTATTAATTCTTTAATTTTGTCTATAGTCATAAACTCTGCACTTTCTACTTCTTCTTGTTGAAGTTTTAGAGTTTGTACGTCTATGTCCTTTTTTAGATAAAACATAAATCTAATTGGTCTATCATAGAGAAGATATCCTAACTCTACTATATTGTCTTCATTTACGTTAAGCCCTAACTCTTCTTTTACTTCTCTTTTTATACTTTTTAATGGCGTTTCTCCGCTATCTACATGACCACCCGTCGAAGTATATTCACCGCCTTTTTTCTTTTGAAGTTTTTTGAATTAGAAATTCACCTTTGCTATTTTGTATAAAAATTACTCCTACTGCTATATGTTCATTGTCACTTAGTATTACCGTTTTATCTCCACGTACAACTACTCTTCCTGTGGTGTTACCATTATTGTCATAAACATCTAACAATTCCATAATATACCTCCTTATTATTATTTGTTTATCTATAATAACAAAAAGGGAAGTGGATATGATCCACCTCCCCTTTATATTATTCAGCTGTGTAAGGTAAAAGTGCAATTGTTCTTGCTCTTTTAATAGCTTCAGTAACTTTTCTTTGATGTAAAGCACAAGTTCCTGTTACTCTTCTTGGTAATATTTTACCTTTTTCGCTTACAAATCTTTTTAATTTTTCAACGTCTTTGTAATCTATTTCTTGTGATTTATCTGCACAGAATTGACAAACTTTCTTTCTAGGTCTTCTGAAAGCTTTGTCTTTGTTTGAACGTTTTTTGTTATCTGCCATTTTAATACTCCTTTCATTAATACGGACTAGAATGGTAATTCTTCAGTCTCGTCTATTGTTATGAAATCACCGGCATCTGTACTAGCTGGCATTTGTGGCATTTCAGGCATTTCGAAAGATGCACCAGCACCTTCTCTTTTTGAGTCTGCGAAATATGTATCTTCAACTATAAAGTCTGTCGCATATCTCTTTTGACCATTTGCGTCATCCCAAGTTCTGTTTTGTATTCTTCCTTCAACTAAAACTTGTTGACCTTTTTTGAAATACTTAGCACAAAATTCTGCTGTTTTTCCAAAGGCTGTTAAATTAAAGAAGTCTGCTTGTCTTTCTCCACCTTGAGCTACAAATCTTCTGTTTACTGCTAAAGAAAATGTTGTAACTTGCGTATTATTGCCAGATGTATATCTTACTTCCGGATCCTTTGTTAGTCTTCCCATAAATTGAAATTTATTCATATAATTTTCCTCCTAAAATTCTAAGTTTACTTAAGCTTCTTTTTTGATAACCATGAATTTTAATACACTCGTATCAATTCTAAGAACTCTTTCAAACTCAGCTATAAACTCTGGATTAGCTTTGAAGTTGTATAAGAAATAATAACCTTCTGTTTCGTGTTTTATTTCATATGCTAACTTTTTAGTTTTCCAATCATCTACTGATATAACTTCACCTGATTTTGCAATAAGGTCAGAAATTTTAGCTTGTACTGCTTCTCTTTCTTCATCAGATAATTTTGTTGTAAGTATTACTACTGCTTCGTATGTGTTCATATTATTTACACCTCCTCACGGTCTAGGCCCTTAATTCTCGTTAAGAGCAAGGAAACTAACACGATTATTATAACATATGTTTAGTTAAAATTCAACTTTTGTGCATTTAATTTTTATTAATTACATAATTTTGAGATAATTATTCTGATTTTAATGCAGATACTTCTATTTGAGATATGTTTTTGTTAATTATTTTAGATGTTTCTTCCATCATTTTAATTGAATAATAATAACAGAATAAATGGTTTTTATGTTGAAAGTTTTTTACATCTGTTTGGGAACCAGTAAAAAACTGATAATATATTGCATTACCCTTCATTGTAATGAAAAAATCCAAATTTGATTCCTCATATATTTTCATTATACAATTCATAAGTTCTTCTGTTACTATTAAATCAACCGCATCTTTATTTCGAGAATGTACCGAAAAAATATCTTCAAAAGCAATATTATTCATAACTATTTTCGTTCCGTTGCCTGCAAAACGTTCTTTTAAAGAAATGCATATACTTTGCTCAATGTTATAGTCGTTATTCCTTGCATATCCAAGCAAGCCTTTAAATACGGTATGTTTGCCAGTGCCGTTATAAAACAAGTCTTCTAGCAACACACTAAACAAATTACACTTTATCTCATCATTCGTCACCCAACGTATTTCGTCATCTATAGTTGTCCAGCCATGTTTTATATCTACATACTTGCACACGTCCGACACATTTTTAGCATCTTCATTTTCAGTTTGAGGATATTTCCTTACACTATGACTATAATGTATATTTTTATTTAAGCTCTTCAAAAAATTAGCAATAGCATTGTCTTTAAATTTTTCAGTATATATATCTTTCCATTTGTCATTATCTAAGAATTTATATACAACTATTAATCCTAAAATTATGAATGCTCCTGATGTATAATCAATTTTTGTAAAAATATAGTTGCGAAAAACAATCGATAATATTAGGCCAATTAATACCATCATTAGATATATTCGCTTACCTTTATTGTTTTTCTTAACATTTTTTAAAGGCTCTATATAATTTTCATTTATAAAATTATATTTTTCTTCAAAATCAGAATACACATTTGCAACTTCTTTCTTCTCGTCAATTTTATTCTTTCTTCTAATTCCCGTATATTTAATAGTGCAAAAAAACGCAACAAAAATTGTTATTACATTTAATATTATCCCAACCATTAGATAATCTATCATTAATGTGATAGATACTATCCATAGTATTGGTAGTACAAATAAAATAATTGGCAAATAGTCTCTACTCATATCATCACCGATTAAAGTATAACATTTATCAAAATAAATTTAAAGTACAATTTGTAAATTTCAAAAATACGTTATTAATTACATAATTTTTTCCATTAAGGGTCAAAATATATTTAACCTAGACAAAATCTTATTCATATAATGTAGTATTAGGCGAAAGGAGAATTTCTTTGAAAGTTGAAAAAATTAATAACAATAAAGCTATGATTATTCTAACTTTAGCCGAACTCGCTAAAAGAAAAATAACTTTAAAAGATATAAAAGAAGGGGCTGAAAATGTTCAAGACTTCTTTTTTGAAATATTAGAAGATGCTAATATAACAGAAGAATTTACACAAGATTCCTCACAACTTTTTGTAGAAGTAACTACTTCTGAAGATGATATATTTATGATTACAATAACTAAGGCAGATTGTCTGCCAGACATAGCCAAATATGACAAAGCAACAAAAGCAAGTAGAGTAGCTTATACTGTATCTTCCAACATATACAGTTTTTATTCTTTGAAAGAACTTTACGAATTTTGCAAACAAGCAACTATTGGCGAACTATTTGTTGGAGTAAACTCTCTTTATGAATTTAATGGCAAATATTTTTTAATGTTTTCGAATTCAACAATCAAAAAAGTTGGATTTGTTAAAACATTCAGTGTTCTTTCAGAATATGTAGATAAATATTTTTCGAAACAAACAACTGCATTTTTAGAATATGCAAAACTAATAATTGCCAAAAACGCAGTACAAACATTACAAAACATTTAGTTGGTTAGAATTATTTTTTGTTATATTTTTTGTTATATTGTTTGTTATATTATTTTGCTATATTTTTGAATAGCCATACTTCCTTATACAAAGTGGAACAGTTCTTGTTTCGCTTTGTATTCCGTCTGCTATTACACTATACTGTTGCTTTAAATTGTATGTTATCTCAAATTTAAATAACGTGCCATATTCTAAATAACTTTTTGGGCAGTCTATCTGTATGTTGTTTAAATCAAAACCATTCTCTTTAAGCTCGTTTAATAGTCCCTTTTCCTCGGTATCTGTTAGATAACCAAACTTCTCTACTACATACACATATTTATTTGCAACCGCCTGTAATTTTTGATACCACACAAAAGGTATTATTGTGTTTATTATATACATTGCAAGTACTAACAAAAATCCTAGCGACACCACTAATGTTATTGCTGTAGTAGCATTTCCTCTTTTTCCTTTCATAGATTCTCCTAGTCATATTCAAGTAAAGCAATTTTTACTTGTTCTTTCATTTTAAATTCATGTTCATTTTTTCCACCAATTGTTACAACACTCTTAAATTTTACTTTTATTTCCGTATCTAATCTCACTTTATCTTGTTCATAGATTACATCTAAATTTGTTATTTTAATTTCTTTTACCGAATCATTTTGGTAATTTTTGTTCAAAAGATATTCCATTATTTCTTTTGTTTTATTTACATCAACCGTATATTTAGCATAGGAAAGATCTGATGTGTCAAATGAAAGGAGCGAACTATTTGACACATAAAACAAATCTTGCCTTATACTATCCGTTATGATATTTATCTGGTAGTATAACAAAAACGTCACTGCAAATATTAAAACAAGAACTATTAATCCTACCGCTATAATCATATTACCCTGTTTGTTTTTAATATAGCTTTTACTCATCATTTTCTGTGTTTATCCAATCTTCAAGTTTAATATATTCTTCATCATTTAGTGTGGTTTTACTAAGCTTGGAATTTACATTAGACAAATATGTATCTAACGTATCAAATCTAATTATTTCTTCATAATCTCTCCCCATACATTCAAACTCTATTTTTAAAATATGTGGTTCACCCTTTCTCGTTCCAATGTCATTTGTAGAAATTAAAAAGTAGCTATCAAGCTTTTCTCTTAAGCTGTATTTGCCATATAATGTGCTATGCATATCCTTAGGTAATTTTAAAGACATTACCAGGTCTTTGTCTGTATCGTGTGTGGTTTTAGCTATATAAGTATTATCTATACTTACTTTTATATTTTTTAAATTATTTTTATCTATATTTAATCCTAGTTTTACAATTATACTTTTTCCAGCCTCAGTAAAACCAACACTTTCTGATGAAGTTTCATATGTTTGGGCTAGTGGTCTTACAACCCAATCCGATGTAGATTTTTCAAGAATTCTTAAATTGCTTTGTTTAACGGGAATAATTAGCTTTGGCTCTACATACACCTTTATGTTTTTTGTTACCTTATTTCTCATAAGGCCATCTACTACAAATTCTGTATGCATATATCCATCTACCATTATCTCTACATCGTGATTTTTATTCGGGGGAAATTTATCTCGGGTTATTACAAGCATATATTCATTGCCCACACTTATAATTTTACTGCCACTTATTTCATCTACCTTCTCACCATTTATATATAGCGATGCTACTATTTCTTTAATATGTTTTTTATCTGCATATCCTGTCATATTAATTACTTCGGTTAAATAGTTAATTGGTATAACAAGCTCGTCTTCTGTTTCTTTTAAAATATATTCATTTGACACTTCCAAACTACTTTTAACATTCGCACTTGCAGCCATTGGCTTTACTAAATACACTTGTGCATAAACTATATCATCTATCTTTCTACGAGTAGATATCATACCATAGGTTTTCCAAGTCGCCGCAGTATCTAACCTTGCTTTCTTTAGTCCAATTTTATTTGCAGTTATATTGTACTCTTTAATATATTTAGGATTATCTGCTTTAGCTCTACTAGATATATCATTAAACATAAGTTTAGATGTTTTCATATATTCTAGTTGTTCTGTATATTTGTATTTAGTCTTATCTTTCCAAGAAGCTTCAGCTTCGGAATATGTATAAAACGTCCACTTGTCTGGAGTAGTTGAAGGAATTACATCCATAGGAAAATAATAGTTGTATATTAACGCTCCACTGTAGCTTGTCCCTAGGATATAATACTCTCCTCTTGTACCACTACCGTTATAACTGCCACCATTTTTAGTCCACATGCCATATTTAGAATTTTTCCATCTTTGTTTAGAACTATTTAATTTATGCGGCTTACCATACGAAAACACATTATATGTTTTGTATATGTCTTCGTTTATTTCATCTCCATATGTGTTGTATCTTGGAATTCCTATTGTTTCTATTGCAAATTTAAATTCATTAGATATTGCATATACATTACTAAACATACATATTCCAATTACCAACATTAATAGACTAAATACATATTTTTTCATACTAACTACCCCTTATTATTAATTTTACAGTTTGTTCTTCAAGTACCAATTTCATATTTATCTCATCTGTTAAAATATCCTCTATAACTTCTCCTTCTCGCACTTCAATATAGTTATCTTTTATATATTTATACATTGCATATTCAATTTGGTCTGAGTCTCCTTTAATATTTAACCTGTTAGTTATTTCTCTACAGATTTGAGCTAAATAATCATCCTGGATATAGTCATCACCATAAGTTTCATACCATAATTTATTTAAATCGATAACTACTCCATTATCTGTGTTTTGTATTTTAATATCGCAAAAGTTGTTTTCCAATTCCTTTGTATTATTACCAAGATAAATTGCATTATCTTTCTTTATAATAGTCCTATTTTGAATATTAAAATCTGTTATTTGAAATCTGTTGGAAGATGATAGACTTTGCTTTTCATTATCCTCTTTACTGCCCACTTTTGATATAAATACTGCTATTAAAATTAGTACCGCTATAACCGCTAATAATATGACTATTTTCCTAATATTTTTTATCATGCCCTATTTCTCACCTTACTCATATTTCTGTTATATGCATTTATTATTCTAGTTGCAATTACATCCACATCTGTTTTAAGATAACATATATCTGATACATATTTTAATGAGTTTATTATATGCTGCTCAGATAAGTTTTCTGTAACATTTACTACAACTACATTTTTAGGTAGTCTTACCACTGTATCTTTTACAAAGTTGTGGTCATTAGAAAATACAACCGTAATATCTTTGTTATATGTTTTTATCCCATTATTTCTACAGCACTGTCTTAATCTGTCTGCTGCATCATTCATTCTTAATTCACTTTGCTTGTCTACAATTATTTTTATATCCACATTATCCACCCTCTTTAATTTAATACAATATCGAAAGTACCTTGAGATTTTAGATTTGCTACTAGAATTGCATCCTCCTTATTAAGTCTTACTAAAATATCTGTTACTATATTATCTTTTGTTTCTTTACCAGTGCTGTCGTGCGTAGATATAACTTCTACTGTTTCAAACAACAAGCATGTTACTAGTCCTGTAGCCTCGTTGGTGCTATATAATCTCTGTTTATCCTTTATAGCGTTAGATACATCTTTTGTTTTTGCAGTATAGTACACTGCTACCCTATCTCCTTTTTTAAGATTAGTACACGTTGGATAACTTAAGTTGTTTATTGGTATTGAAATATAGCTGTAATTTATATCTTTCTCTAGTACTTCATTTTCACTCACCACCTTAGCATTCGTGACTAATTCACCTTGTTCTACGTCAACATTTAGTACTCGTCCTATAACACTATCTCTGCTTGTAATTGCGGTTTGTAACAACATTTCATTTTCCTTTGTCTTTTTAATCTGAATAGTTGTTATATTCTTAACTTCAATTTTCTTTCCTTTAAGCATACTCTGTTTAAATACTGGAACTTCAATATATTTACTGTTAGATGAAGATATCATAAGATAGTTTAAAACAAGTAAAACTACTAACGAAATACTAAGAGAGATTATTATCTTTTTTGTTCTATCCATACTTGCTCCTAAATGCTATTAAGCACAGCATCAAACCAACCTGAAAGTTTTGTCATACTTGTAGAGAAAATTCCTTGTATTTGTGGAAAGAACAACGTAACTATTACCACAACCATAATGGCTGTAATAAGAATGGTCTGTGCAAGTTCTGAGCCACGCTTTTCTTGTACTTTATTTATTAACTCCTTCCCTTTAATTTTAGATTTTATTAATGCTTTTATTTTCATTTTATATTCCTCCTTTACCTTTTCATTTATGAAAATATAACTTGCAAGTTGTCTATAACCTGCTTAAATATTGGGTACATAACCACTAAAACTATATCTACTAAAGATATTACTGTTCCTAATGTTACATACATTAACCTTTCTGCGCTCTTTTTCTTTAAATATTTAAAATAATTTAATTCCAATGTTTCAGCAAATTTTTCTAAGTTTTCTAATAAATTACCTTCTGCATCTCCTTGTATCAATGTACTTAAAAACAAGGATAGTTCATATGATTTAAATTTCTTTTCCAAATTAATTGATGCTTGTTTTATGTTGTATCCATACATTTTATACTCATAGATAAATTTATCCCACGCAAGAATAAATCTTGGATGTGTTAGTGTTCCTTTTGCAATATTTAATGCATATTCCAATGTGCCATAGGCAGATAAACTTAATACTATGCTGTTTGTAATGTTTTTTATTTCATTTATTAGTATGTTGTTTTCATCTTTAGTGTAACTATATAACAAATAGTTAGGTGTGAAAAAAGATATTAAAAATAA
>JAZSRF010000024.1:0-45571 GCA_045538335.1 Clostridia bacterium
TTTCAGGTTGAAGAAAAGTTAAGGAATATGGAAAACAGTTTTTGGGAAAAAGGAAGTAGTGTAGATACAGACATATTAGATTTTGGTCACATTAGTTTTTCTCAAACAGGAGAAGGTTTAGTAGATACACTTGCTTTTTACACAACATCACATGAAGAACAAAAGGATAATATGGAATCATCAGTGGGCGGAAATGAAGAAAAAACAAATGAGGCGATTTCCTTTGGCTATGGTGGAACAGCAATTATATCTAATTGTAAAATAGTAGGATTTTTAGATAAAGACGAGACTGCTATAGCAAATTATATTTTAGGAAAAAACAATGTAAATGTAATTACTGCTCGTGATAAAGAAAACTTTGTGGTTTTTAGAATAGAAAATTTAAATACAAAAATAGGTTTTGATTTTAACGAAAAAGATATTATGACAGCTATAAATATTGATGTAGAATTTAAAGCAAACTATGAAGAAACAAATGCTACTATTCCAATATTTACGGCGGATATGATTTCATATTTTGAGAAAGAATTAAACAATACAGTAAAAGAACAAATTGAAGGTATTATTTCAGTTGAAAAAGAAAAAGGAGTAGACTTTTTATATTTGAGGGAAAAACTAGAATTGAAACATCCATATAGATATGAAAAAAATAAATACGAGTTTATTAAAAATTTAAGAAATAGCAAAATTAATGTTAACAGTAAAGGAACTATACAAACTACGTATGACGTTGTAGAAAGTAACAAAGACCAGAAAGGGGCACTAGAATGATATATTATTTAATGTTTTTTGTGGCAGGGATATTAATAGATATTAAAGATTTAAAAAATAGCAATAAAAAAGCAGATATAATTTTCTATATCATTGCTATGCTTATAGCGCTTTCACTTGCGATACTCCATTATATAAACCCAAACAGAACAGGAATAGCAGAATATATAATAAATATGTTTGGACTAGGAGGTGTCTAGTATGAAGGATGAAAAGATATCTATATTCCAAACAGTAGCAATATATATTTTAGTTTCAATAGTTCCAGTTGTAAGATATTTTCCAATAATTATGACTGGAAGTGCTAGAAAAGGTGCTTGGGTTGCTGCAATTCTTTCTATAATACCAAATATATTTTTAGTATTTACACTGCATGCTCTTATGAACAAATTAAAAACAAAAGATGGAAAGAAAATAGAAACATTTGCAGATGTGTTTAGTACAGTTTATGGCAAAGTGATAGGAACAGTTATTACAATAGTATATTTGTTATGGACAATATTATTTGCTGCGGTTGAACTAAGACTATTTGGGGAAAGATTAATATCTACAACATTTACTTATGCGCCTATAGGATTTTTCATAATAACAATGCTTATTTTAGTTTACTTCGTGGTAAGAGGAAGAGTGTCTAATCTTGGACGTTTTGCAGAACTATTTTTAGAACTGTTTTTGTTAATAATAGTATTTGTTTTATTAACAGCATCTTCTAATTTCAACTTTACTAATTTTTGGCCAGTAACAACATACGATGCTAAAGGAATAGGAATAGGGATTTTGAGAGGTACCAACGTATTTAATATGTTTACGTTTTCAATGTTTTTTGGAGATAAAATAAGAGACAAAGAAAACATTAAAAAGACAGGAATGTTTGCTGCGATAACAACAGCAATTCTTGGATTGTTTGGAATTATAATTACACTTGGAACTTTTGGAGAAGACTTGCTACCAACATTATCTCAACCATTCTTTATGGCGTTAAAAGTTATTAATTTGTTTGGGGTATTAGAAAGAATAGAAGCAATATTTATTACATTTTGGGTTGTTGCAGACTTTGTCCTTATTGCATATAACGTCCTTATTGCAAGTAATATTTGTAAACAAAAATTTGGTTTGTCTGAAAGAAGAATAGCTGTAACTCCTATAGTATTTACAATATTAATACTTGCATCAATTATAGCAAACAATTATTTCTCTTTACAGGTAATATTTATAAAATACTTGGCGGAAATAAGTTTGTCATTAGGACTATTTGTTCCAATTATAACTCTAGGCTTAGCTAAAGCAAGGAAGCAAGTTATAAGCAATTGATTTTTCACACTTATTAGTGTATAATATACAAGAATAAAAACATAAAATTAAGCAAATTTGCAAGATTAAATGAAGTTTAAATTATATGGAGGACATATTATGCGTAAATGGTTAGGACGGATTTGGGAAGGCATAGAACTTGTTGTATTAACATTTATTGTAGGAAGTATATTAAATAAATTAATATTTAAGGATGCTGATTGGTTAGCGCGAACATTAGCTTTGAGTATCCCATATCTTTTTGCCAAACCTATAATATATTATTTTTTGGTAGATAAGAAACGTAAAAGATGGCCGCTTGTAGTTTCGACGGCAATATGTGTATTTATAGGTTCGCTATTTTTATTGGGAGTATGTTTGTCTGTAGATGGATATTGGTTGAGAACATTTAGGCTTACATATTTTTCTACTGTTGCTATGGCGTTTGTTATAGTAGATGAACGTAGAGATGAAAAGAGATCTAGTAAGCTCACCAAAGAAAAGGTAAATATTGACGTAGTAGTTTAATATAAATGACTGTAAGATAAATTCTTACAGTCATTTTTTAGCGTTTTTTGTCAACTGATGTCTCAAAATCTGTACAAAAATGTATAATTGTTGTATAATATAATTTGGAGATAAAAATGAAGAGTAAAATAATAATGATATGTATATTTATAGCACTATTAGTCATAACAATAGTATTTGCTATAAATGTAAATGAAGAACAAGAAGCAAAATTTAATATTGTAACATCTTTTTATCCAATGTATATAGCCACACTTAATATAACAGATGGGATAGATGATATATCTGTAAAAAACTTAACAAGTGATATAGGTGGGTGTATTCACGATTACGTACTTAATACAACAGAACTTGTGACACTTGCTAAAGCAGATGCTTTAGTTATAAACGGAGCGGGAATGGAAGGCTTTATGGATAAAGTAATATCTAATTTTGATGCTTTAGATATAATTGATTCATCAATAGGTATAGATATTATACATAATGAGTGTAATGAAGAACATCATAACCACGAAGGACATAGTCACGAAACAAATACACATATATTTGTAAGTGTAAAAAACTATATAAAACAAGTACAAAACATTTGTGATAGACTTGTTAAAATAGATAGTGTAAATGCAGAGAAGTATAAACAAAATACGAATGCATATATAGCAAGTCTAAAAGAATTAGAACAAGAAATAGAAAGTGCTATGGATACAATTGACAGTAGAAATATAGTAACATTCCACAATACTTTTGATTATTTTGCAAAAGACTATGGGTTAAATGTAATTGGAATAATAGAAAATGAACATGGTAAAAATCCAAGTGCGGGAGAAATAGCAGAACTTGTAGAGAATATAAAGAAAAATAATGTTCGTGCAATATTTGTAGAGCCAGAGTATAATGTAAAAATTGTGGATACAATTGCTAAAGAAACAGGGGTAGAAGTATATACATTAAATCCTGTGACCTCTGGTGAAAATGAAAAGGATGAATATATAAATATAATGAGAGAAAACTTGAGAGTGCTTAAAGAGGCACTAAAGTAGGAAGGAATATTATGAAAGAAAAATGTAATCATTGTTGTACTAAAATAGACAAGCTTACAGTAAAAATAGACAACAATAAAATACTAGATAATGTATCACTTCATTTGCATTGTAATGAAATAACAATGTTAGTTGGTAAGAATGGAGCAGGTAAGTCTACGTTAATAAAAGCAATGCTTGATGAAAGAGAGTACACAGGAAATGTAAGCTTTACAAGCAAACATGAAGGTCATACAAAACTTACAATTGGTTATGTACCACAAAAGCTTGAAGTAGAATCTTCGCCAATGAGTGTATATGATTTGCTTTGCAGTTCTACTAAAGGACCTGCAGTGTTTTTCAGTAAGTCTAAGAAAAAATATGAAGAAATTACAAATCACCTAAAGGAATTTGGGGCAGACAAACTTGTAGACAAGAGAATATGCGATTTATCTGGCGGAGAACTTCAAAGAGTTTTAATTGCGATGGCAACTATGCCTTATCCAGAATTATTAATTATGGACGAGCCTGTGAGTGGAATAGATGCAAAAGGAAAAAAAGAATTCTATAAATTAATAAAGAAAATAAAAGAAAAACACGATATAGCAATACTTCTTGTTTCTCACGATTTTGAATATATACGTGAATATGCAGATAAAGTAGTACTTTTAAATAGAAAAGTATTAAAAACTGGAAATCCAGAAGAGGTACTTTCATCAGCAGAATTTATGCAAGAATTTAAAGTGGGGATGGTGTAGTTATGGAAGTAATATATAATATAATAGAGACGATTTTACCATTTTCATTTATGGAATATGAATTTATGAAAAATGCATTCTTAGCATTAATAATTATAGCACCGCTATTTGGTATAGTTGGTACAATGATAGTAAATAATAAAATGTCATTTTTCTCAGATGCATTAGGCCATTCGGCATTAACAGGAATAGCATTAGGGACAATAATAGGAGTAAGCAACTACTCTATTTCAATGATAATATTTGCGGTGATATTTGCGTTATTATTAAACTATATAAAGAACAAAAAGACGGCATCTACAGATACAATAATAAGTGTATTTTCATCATCTGCTGTTGCTATTGGATTAATGCTTATGTCTAAATATGGTGGTATAAATAAATATTCACAGTATTTAGTAGGAGATATTTTAAGTGTAACATTGCAAGAGATATTGCTTCTTGCTATAATTCTCGTTGTTACAATAGTAATATGGTTTAAGTTATGTAACAAGCTTGTAGTAACAAGTACAAATCCTACTTTGGCAAAGAGCAAAGGAATAAACGTAACGCTTATAGAAAATATATTTGGTGTGCTTATAGCAGTAATTGTGATGCTTACTATAAAATGGGTAGGAATACTTTTAATTAATGCGCTATTAATTCTTCCAGCAGCAGCAAGTAGAAATATATCTAGCAATATGAGGCAATATACAATTTATTCAGTACTTATTTCACTGCTTAGCGGAATATGTGGACTAATACTATCCTTTGTGTTTGAGATAGCAACAGGACCAACAATAGTTGTTATAAGTGCTATAATATTCTTTGTGACGTTTGTGTTTAGAAGAAAATAAAATAAGATAACCTGGTAGTTAATTGCTACTAGGTTTTTATTGACTTAAAGAATATAAAACATTTGACATTTTCTTAAATTCATTATTTAATATATATGTATAAATATATTAAAGGAGAGATTATGGAAGAAAAATCTTTTTTAAAAATACTTAAAGAGTATTTCAGTTTAAAAGCAGATAATGAAATATTAGTAGGGGACAAGAAAAACATAGTAATTCCTATGGAATGGATATTTACTGAAAAAATAGATAGAGAAATTATAGAGCGAGCTATGGCGCAATTACTTAAACAACATAGACCGGATTATGTAGAAAATTATGTAAGAAGTAATACTAAGGGAAATAAAAGAGGAATTGTAGCAAATCAGGAACAACAAGAAAGAGAAGAACAGTTAAGAAGCAAGGCTAATTCTAAAATAAAAAACATTTCATTAAACGTTTGTCATGATGGTATTAAAGTAATAGTTAATGGAATAGATAATTGGACAAAAGCAATTATTAGTGAAAATCCTCAAGAAGGAACTAAAATATTACAAGTTAGCGAGGATGAATTGTATGAGAATATTTTGAGGGTGCTAAAATCTGAAAGTATAATAGGAATACTAGACGCTCTTGAAATGACGGACGGTCAAAAAGAATATTTTCAGACTTTGTTTGCGAGTGAAGAAAATAAACCAATAGATGAATTTACATTAAGTGGGATAAAAGATAGTATGGCAAAAGCTGCACAAAATCTAACCGAATATTATGAATATTTGTCTAAAGAAAAAGAAGAAGCAAGGGAACACTTTATAGTAATATATCCAAGGCAGGGTAGAACCCAAAGAAACAGAAATGTGAAGGTAACACCGGAGCAGGCAACTAGAAGAAGTCCAGTATACCCATTTGTCGAAAGAGAAAAGATATTAAGAGAAATGGAACCTTCACAAATCATAAGCGTACACGGGTGTGATGAACTTGGTGAGGTGATACCAAATATATATACAACATTTGTTTTTGATAATCCAAGAGGGCAAAGAGGAAAATTGATAGTATCAGAACCTCTTGAAGGGACTCATAGTACTAGGATGCTTTTCATGACAGAGGAACAGTTTGAACAATTTGAAATTGGTGAAGGTGAAAATAAATATGAAGAAATTTCTAGAAAATATTTAGAGATGTCTGCAGAGGAGTTTGATAGGGAACTAAATTCAAAAAGAGTTAATCATGCTGATATTGATAAATATAGGGAGAAACTTCAGTATATAATTGATGGAACTCCGCCAACTAAGCATAAGGAGTACTATAATACTATTTTAAATGAACTATATGGTAAAAAGAAAATAACGCCTGAAGACATAGGAAACATTGCCGAAAAAGCTTTAGGAGATGAAGTAAAAGTGGCAGATTCTGTACTCGATGAAATAGGGGCAAAAGATAGAAAAATAGATGTAAAAGGAGAAACTAATGATTAGTACGAAATATAAAGAGGCGATGGCTGAGGTTTTATGCGTATTAAGAAATTGTGACGAGCAAGTTATAGCAAAAATACCTTTAGAGGTAATAAAAAATTTGAAAGATAATGCGATAGAAGTAGAAGGATTAGAAGAAAAATTTGAAAAATATCACGATGATATTTCAATCCTTAATTTAAGTGAAGAAACAATAGCTATGCTTGCGGCAATCTATAGAAAGTACTTGTGCACTGAAGAACAAAGAGAAGATTTTGATAAACACTTAGTAAATGTAGAAGAAGTTTTACAAGATAGTGTAGATTTTGAAAATGTGTTTAAAGAAAAACAACATAGTTTTCAACAGAATAATACAGAGCAAAGATTAATTGATAGTACACATAAAGATAATATTTTTTCTAAATTTATTAAAAGTATTAGAGATTTATTTATAAAACGAGTTAAATGAAAATGAATATTGAATTAAATATAAAGTGTTAAAGAGGCTTGAAATAGCCTCTTTTGTCGATTTCTGCCGAACGATTTTTCTCGATATTACAACTGGCGGTTGTTAAAATAATACTAAGAAAAGGTGGTTGTATGAATGAAGAAAAATTACAAATAATTAATAAGTCATTTAATAATGATAGCGTAAGGGCTGTATGGGAAAGAGAGGAGGAAAAATATTATATTAGTGTAGTAGATGTTGTAAGAGTTTTAACTAATAGTAAAAATCCGAGACACTATTGGAATGTTTTAAAAGGTAGGCTAAAAGAAGAAGGTAATGAGTCGGTCACAAATTGTGACCAACTGAAATTGAAAGCGGCAGATAGTAAATATTATTTAACGGATGTTTGTCATATAGAGGACGTGTTTAGAATTATTGAATCTATTCCATCTAAGAGCGCATTTAAACAATGGTTGGCAAGATTAGGTAAAGAAAGAATTGATGAAACATTTGACCCTTCAATTTCGCTTCAAAGAGCAATCGACTTATACAGAATGAAAGGTTATGATGAGACTTGGATTTCAAGAAGAATAAGAGCTTTGCAAGAAAGAAAACAACTAACAGATTTATCCGAGGAAGCAACAAAAAGAATAGCGCAGAAAAAAACAACCAAAAGGTTTAAGGGAAAATATATATGTCGCTAAAGCAGGTGGAAGTATTGCACTAGATGCTAGAAAAACCTTAGAAAGTAAAGTGGGAGAGAATGTTGTTTCGAAGGACAATAAATTGGGATATAAATATATAGAAAGATCAAACAAGCTAGATAGGGAATGATAAGAGTTGAAATTTACATAATAATGTGCTATAATATGTTTGTGCAAAAACTCAAATCTACAAAATTTTGGAGGATAAAATATGGAAAACGTCGACATTAATATTGCTGTTTTTTTTAAACAGCGGATTGTTCCGGGCGTATATCAATTTGATATCGCAATTACTAATCCTCCATACTGTGGGTCTGTAATCGGAACCATAATTCATGGGATAGAAAAGAATATGATTTCTATTCCTGATGAACTCGAAAGCCAAAGAGAGGAGCTTCAGCAAATGACATATGAATTATATGAGAAACTTAAGGAAATGTTCGGTGATTAAACACAACCCCTAAATTCATTACGAATTTAGGGGTTAATTTTATTCAACAATAAGTTTTATAAATATTTTCTTTCCTTTTTTAAGAACTACGTAACCTTTTTCAAAACTATCCATGTGGATTCTGTGGAAAATATCTGTTACTTTTTCATCATCAAGTGCAATACCACCTTGTGAAATTAAAGTCTTAGCTTCTCCCTTAGATTTAGCAACGCCCGTTACAATCATTACATCAAGTAAAGACATTGTGTTATCGACAAAGCTATCTTTACTTAATACCACCTGTGGCATGTTATCAGCGCTATTTTTGTTTACAAATAATTCTTCGGAGGTCTTTTTAGCTTCATTTGCGGCGTCTTCGCCATGAACTAGTTTTGTTATTTCATATGCTGCTATTTTTTTTGCTTCATTTATTTGTTCGCCTTCGAGATTTGAAAGCCTATTTACTTCCTCCATTGGAAGATATGTAAGCATTCTTAGTATTTGATTTACTTCTTTATCTCCGACATTTCTCCAGTATTGGTAAAATTCGTATGGAGTTGTTTTTTCTGGGTCTAACCATAATGCCCCTTTAACTGTTTTTCCCATTTTAGTTCCATCAGAATTTAAAAGCAATGGGCAAGTTAAACAGAAACTACCACTTTTGTGTATTTTTCTAATTAAAGATACACCTGCTAACATGTTTGACCATTGGTCATCGCCGCCAATTTGTACTCTACAATTTTGTGTTTCAAATAATTTTAAAAAGTCATAACTTTGCATTAACATATAGTTAAGTTCAAAGAATGTAAGACCTCTTTCCATTCTCATTTTAAAACATTCTGCATCAAGCATTTGGTTTACATTAAAGTGTACACCATATGTACGGATGAAATCCATATAATTTAGATTTAAAATCCAGTCAGCATTATTAACTATAATTGCTGCATTTTCCCCTTCGAACGAAACGAATTTACTAACTTGTTTTTTTATTTTTTCAACATTGTTCATAATGTCTTCACGAGTTAGCATTTTTCTCATGTCAGATTTTCCAGATGGATCTCCGATAAGAGCAGTTCCGCCACCCATTAAAAGGATTGGTCTATGTCCGTGCTTTTGAAAGTATGACATAAGCATTAAAGGTATAAAGTGACCAATATGAATACTATCGGCCGTAGGATCTATGCCTAGATATACTGAAAACTTTTCCTCCTTTGCTAATTTTTGAAACTCATCTTCGAAAGCTATTTGCTTTATAAGGTCACGAGACTTAAGTTCTTCGTAAACTGTATCCAAATTTATCACTCCTTTCTTAATTACCTAATTTAGGTACAATTACATAGAAAAGTATATCATAAAATATATTTTTTTCAATGATATAATTGAAAAATGTTTCATTAAATGATAATATACTGTGTAAAGGGGTAAAGGAGATTAAACGTGGAAAAATTCAAACCAACATATATGATAGCTAGTGTAGAAAAGATACCTTTTGTGCTTCTTGAAAGAGACAATATAAAAGGGCTAATATTTGATGTAGATAACACAATAGCAACTATGGGTAAAGGGATAACAGAAGGCTGCTATAAATGGATAAAAGAATCAAAAGAGTTAGGATATAAAATATGTATATTAAGCAACAGCGTAAATCTAAAAAAAGTTAGAAGAATAATGACAGATTTAGATATTTTAGGATTATGCTTTGCTAAAAAGCCTAGCACTAAAGGATTTGAAATGGCTCTTAACTTGCTAGATCTAAAAAAAGAAGAAGTAATAATGATAGGGGACCAAGTGTTCACTGATGTATGGGGTGCAAACAGATTTGGAATAAAATCTATACTTGTAAATCCAATAAGTAAAAAAGAGGGACCTTTTACATTAATAAAAAGACCAATTGAAAAAATAATACTAAAGAAATTGAAAGAGGATAAGAATGATTAGTTATATAATTGCAACTGCTATAGCAATCGTCTTAGGGCAAGTCACAGCACATTTAATACGTAGACTTCCTGAGATAATAGAAGATGAAAATGCTATAAAAAAATTAATACCAACACTAAAAACGGGTTTTAAATTTGACTGGATGTATAGTTTGGTATTAATTATATTATTTAATTTAACAATATTTTTTGTTGGAACGACATATATTTCATATATATATATGGTTCTAATATCTATGCTTATAGTAGCAACTGTTATAGATTTTAAGATGCAACTTATACCAGATACAGTACAAGTAGTGGTATTGTTACTCGGAATTATAGTGACAGCTACAGATTATACTAACTGGTTAGGACATTTAATAGGAATGCTACTTGGTGGGTTAATATTTGTACTTATTGCTATCTTTTCTAAAATTGTGTTTAGAAAAGAAGGAATGGGTATGGGAGATATAAAACTTATGACGGGTCTTGGACTTTTGTTTGGAATAAAAAGAGTACCTGTAAGTTTTATGGATTTCTTTTCTCAAGCTGAAATAATATTAACAATAACAGTTATGGCGTTTTTCTTGGCGGCAATTGTTGCGGTTGTATTAATTGTGACAAGTAAGACAGAAAAATCTCAGTATATGGCTTTTGGACCATATATTGTAATAGCAACTATACTTGTTATATTTTTTGGAACACAGCCGTTTTTGGATGCATACTTTAATGCATGTATGTGGCTTGCAAATGGATTTACAGACTTAATGTTTAAAATAATAGATTAAAGGGGTGAATATATGAAATTTGGACCGGCTGGAAATGCTGAAAGTTTTTATGATGCAGGATATAAAAACTCAGAACAAATGCCAAGGTATTTAAGTGAAATAGGGCTTGATGCATATGAATATCAATGCTCTAGAGGAGTTAAGGTTTCTGATGAGAAAGCAGCAAAAATAAAAGAAGAGGCGGAAAAATATAACATTTCTCTTAGCGTACATAGCCCATATTATATTTCTTTATCCACTCAAGAGGAAGCAAAACAGATTAGTACTATAAAATATATAACAGATTCTATGGCGGCTGCTAAGAAAATGGGAGCAACGAGAGTGGTTGTTCATGCAGGAGCGCTTTTAGGACTAGATAGAGAATATGCGGTTGAAAGTGCGTGTAAGCTTTTAAAAAGAGCGTTAGATGAAGCAGATAAACTGGGGCTAGGAGATATTACAATATGTCCTGAAACTATGGGAAAAATAAATCAATTAGGAGACAGCAAAGAAATAATTAAAATGTGTAAGATTGATGAAAGATTAATTCCTACTATAGATTTTGGCCACTTGTACTGCAGACATTTAGGTGCATTAAAAACTTGTGAAGATTTTGAGAAAGAACTTCAAATGTATATAGATGAACTTGGATACGATAGAATGAAACATTTTCATAGTCATATGAGTCAGATGGAATACACTCAAAATGGTGGTGAAAAAAATCATGTTACTTTTGCAGATGAAGGATTTGGGCCGGATTATAAAGAGGTAATAAAAGCTATTAAAAAATTAAAATTAGAGCCTACAATCATATGTGAATCAGCTGGAACTCAAGCAATAGATGCAAAGACTATGAAAGATTATGCTCACTCCTTGAGAATTAATTAAATTAATTTAAGATATATTTTATACAAAAAAACTCCGCAATACCTGCGGAGTTATATATTTTTATTTGCGGTTAAATATTTAGTTGAACTATTTCTTTTTCTTTTTTTCTACACTAAATCCAAATTTGCCAAGACGTTCTCCAAGTGTATAATATTGGCCGTGAGAGTAAGCTAAAAGATTACAAGCCTCCATATCAAAACGTCCGGTTTCATCTAGATATTTTTCATCAACATTTACAGCTAATATCTCAGCCATAAACATATCATGAGTACCTAATTCTTTAATTTCTTTTACGCGACATTCTATATTTATAGGGCACTCTTTTATCATAGGAACACTTACCTCAGAACCATGTTCTTTAGTTAAATGACATTCTTTGAATTTATCTATGTCTCTACCAGATTTGACACCACAGAAATCTACAGTACGCGCTAAATCGCTACTTGCCAAATTTATCACAAATTCACCACTAGATTTTATAATATCATAAGAATGTCTTTCTTTTCTAATAGATATATATGTCATTGCCGGGTCAGTACATATTATTCCAGTCCAAGCGACAGTTAGTATATTACTATTTTCCATATTACCACAAGAAACCATAACAGGTGGTAATGGATATACCATAGTACCAGGTTTCCACTTTAATTTACTCATTATTAACACCTCAAAATAATTATATCACAAAAGTATCGTAAAAATAACTAGGTACAAGTTAATTAGTTAAAAAATCCGGTGTTTTTACAAAAGTGTTAGTCGGAGCTGTAATTTTGTTTATATTTTCTATTTCTATGACTGGCATATCTGTGGTATAGTAACCTTTAATAATAGTTCCTGTAATTTCTATCCATTCACCATCAGCAAGCTCAATATCCCCATTATATGTGCATAAGAAACCAACAACCTTTTCTTCGTCTCCTAACAGCATATTTCTTCCACATACAAAGTAGTTGCTTCTAAAATCTGGAAGCCTAAAGACAAAACCTGAAAGTTTTATTTTCTTTCCAACGTTTTCGTCTATATTATCGTGAACGTTTTTTAAAGTTTCTGTAAAGTTGTTTTCATCTAATATATAATCAAAAGAATCGGATAGGTTGTTTTTAAACATGCTAGTTATTTCAAAAAACAGCGCAATAGCAACAATAACAACAGCAGAAAAAATTAATATCTTCTTTACATTTAATTTCATATTACAAACAAACATAATTCACCTCAAAAGCTAATTAGTAAATACTATTCATAAGTAATGAAGATTATGCAAGAAAACATATAAAAAGCCAAGATGGAATTCCACCTTGGCTAATAATGGTCGCTCTTTACTGATTTTTCAAATAGTCAGTAAAAATCTCGGGTCTTTCGCAGTATCTCTTGCACTGCATAAACTGAGTAAACAGTTTCAACTTGTCTTCGTGAGAAATGGTAGACAGGTTATATTTCAACAACTCAGCGTAGAAGCGTTGGTATTGAGCCAACATACAAATCTCGGGATATTTGGGCTGGAGTACCAAAATTTCGGGTAGGAACTCCGCAGCCATCTTGGGACCATAAGATTCGTTGGGGGAATAACCAAAGGTGGATGCAAATTCCATTGCCACATCATCATCCACATCGCCCAAACAAATAGTTTCGTCGGCGTCGACGTAAGAAAGACAACCTTCGGCATCCTGCTCGTACGCCGCCGCATCCAAAGAGGGAACACGATTATACATCGCAAACCCTTGGATATAACAGGGGTTGATAAACCAAGAAGATTCTTCGGCGGCTTCCATAGATTCATTATCAGACTGAAGGAATTTGATACTCAAGATACTCTCGTCATCAAAATCGGGACGCTGCCTATCAACAATAAAACGTTGCATCTCTTCAGCGGAAGACTCAACTAATTCGCGCTCACCATACCGAGCGACAAGTTTTTTGACACATATGTCGAACATTACTATACCTCCGTAACAAAATTATTTTTACAGATAGAAAAACTATCTACGAATATTATACAATAAATAGGTTGTTTAGTCAACATAAAATGAAAGTTTTGTTATATATATGAAAGAATAAATAAATATCTTTAAAATTTAAATGATTTGTGATATAATATTTACTGTCTTATTGGACACAAAAGGAGAACTTTATGGGGTTAATAGAAAAAATATTTGGTTCGTATAGCGAAAAAGAGATAAAAAGAATAATGCCTTTGGTAGAAAAGATAGAGTCTATGGATGAGGAAATGCAAAAACTTTCTGATGATGAGTTAAGAAACAAGACGGAAGCGTTTAAAGTAAGATTAGAAAAAGGTGAGACATTAGAAGATATACTTCCAGAAGCGTTTGCTGTTGTTAGGGAGGCATCAAGTAGAGTGCTTAATATGAAACACTTTAAGGTGCAATTAATTGGTGGAATTATACTTCATCAAGGAAGAATAGCTGAAATGAAAACGGGTGAAGGAAAAACACTTGTTGTAACATTACCAGCATATCTTAATGCTCTTACTGGAAAAGGTGTACATATTATAACAGTTAATGATTATTTAGCGACTTATCATAGCGCTTGGATGGGTAAATTATATAAATTTTTAGGACTTACAGTAGGGCTTGTTGTGCCAGGTATGACTCCAAGTCAAAAACAAATGGCATATGCCTCAGATATAACATATGGAACAAACAATGAATTTGGGTTTGATTACTTAAGAGACAACATGTGTTTAAATAAAGCGGATATGGTACAAAGAGATTTGCAATATGCCGTTGTGGATGAGGTGGATAGTATCCTTATAGATGAGGCTAGAACACCTTTAATAATTTCTGGTATGGGAAAGGAATCTACAGAACTTTATACCAAAACAGATAAACTTGTAAAAAAATTAAAACCTAGAATTATAGTTGAAGCAGATAATAAAAACTTTGATGAGTCAGATGAAGAATACGATTATGTTGTAGACTTAAAAGCAAAAACTACAGCTTTAACAGAACGTGGAACCAAAAAATGTGAAGAATATTTTGGTATAGACTGTTTAACAGATGTAGAAAATATGGAAATTTCACATCACGTAAATCAAGCGCTTAGAGCTTATGGCATAATGAAAAAAGACATAGACTATATTGAGCAAGATGGGGAAATATTAATAGTAGATGAATTTACTGGACGTATTATGGAAGGTAGAAGATACAGCGAAGGACTTCACCAAGCAATAGAAGCTAAAGAAGGAGTAAGGATTGCAAGAGAATCTAAAACACTTGCTACAATAACATTCCAAAACTACTTTAGATTGTATAAAAAGCTTGCTGGTATGACAGGTACTGCTAAATCTGAAGAAGCAGAATTTAAAGGAATATTTGGACTAGATGTTGTTGAAATACCAACAAATAAACCAGTGGTTCGTGAAGATAGAAATGACGTAGTATATAAAACTGAAAAAGGCAAATTTAATGCAATAGTAGAAGATGTAAAACAAAGTTATGAAAAAGGCCAACCAGTTCTTGTAGGTACAGTTTCTATAGAAAAATCTGAAGAGTTAAGTAAATTACTTAAAGCTCAGAGAATACCACACGAAGTATTAAATGCTAAGTATCACGCAAGAGAAGCAGAAATTGTTGCTCAAGCGGGTAAATATAAAGCGGTAACAATAGCAACTAATATGGCAGGTCGTGGTACAGACATACTACTTGGTGGTAACCCTGAATTTATGGCAAGAAAAGTATTAGAGAAAAAAGGTGTTGAACTCGAGAAAATAGAACTAGCAACAAGCCCAATTCCTACAATGGACCACGAAATACTTGAACTTAGAGAAGAATATCATAAGCTTGAGAAAGGATTTAAAGATAAATTAAAAGACGAAAAAGAACAAGTAATTGAAGCAGGTGGCCTTAAGATAATTGGTAGTGAACGTCACGAATCTAGACGTATAGATAACCAATTAAGAGGACGCGCTGGACGTCAAGGAGATATTGGTGAATCTCGTTTCTATATTTCTCTAGAAGATGATTTGATGAAATTGTTTGGCTCAGATAAAGTACAATACTTAGCAGATATGTTAGGCCTTCCAGAAGATATGCCAATAGAACAAAAAATGCTTACAGGTGCAATTGAAACAGCTCAAAAAAGAGTTGAAGGAAGAAACTATAGTATAAGAAAAAGTGTGCTTGAATATGACGATGTTATGAACAAACAACGTAATGTAATATATTCTCAAAGAAGACAAATACTAGATAGTGATTCTATTGAAGACGTAATTAAAAATATTACAAAGAACAAAATAGATAGTATAATTGAGTTATATATGGCTCATTTGGACAAACAAGATGTGGTAGATTTAGAAGGGTTGAATACTACACTTCAAAGTTTGTTTGCTATAGAAGATTTAATATCTGAACAAGATGCAAAATTAGATATGGAAGATGTTAAACAAAAAGTTGTAGCGAGAATGTTTAAACTTTATGATGAAAGAAAAGAAATATTTGTAAAACAAGGCTTAGAGGGACAATACAACTTCATTGAAAAAATGATGATGTTAAGAACGGTAGATGAAAAATGGCAAGCTCATATTGATGATATGTCTCACTTGAAAGAAGGCATACATTTAAGAGCTTATGGCCAAACTAACCCTGTAGATGCATACAAAATGGAAAGCTTTGATTTGTTTGATGAAATGTCAAATGGAATTAAGGAAGATACAATAAGAGCAATATTTACTGTAAAATATAACGTTGAAAACACAAATGCCACAATGAATAAATTGGGACAAAGTATAAATAAAGTAGAGGACTTTAGTAAAGCAGATATAAATGTTATGAGAAAAACATCGAGTGCTGAACAACCACAAGTAAAAAGAGAACCAGTAAGAGTAGAAAAAACAGTTGGTAGAAATGAACCTTGCCCATGTGGAAGTGGGAAGAAATATAAACAATGTTGTGGTAAGTAATGCTAATTATAGGAGCGTAATTATGAACGAACTAAAAATTAATGGTATATATAAACATTTTAAAGGAAATTATTATTTAGTAGTAGATGTTGCAACTCATTCGGAAACCGAGGAAAAATGCGTAGTATATAGAAGTTTATATGGTAATGGAAATTTATGGGTAAGGCCATTAGACATGTTTTTAAGTGAAGTTGACCACAATAAATACCCTAATGTAAAACAAAAATATAAATTTGAATTACAGGATATAGAAAGTAAAAATTAAAATATAATAAATAAAAATAATAAGAAAGGAAGTGTAAAATGAAATATACAAAAAAAGTAATGGACCATTTTGCTAATCCAAGAAACGTTGGAGAACTTGAAAATTACAACGCAGTTGGAGAAGTTGGAAATGCAAAATGTGGAGATATAATGAGAATGTATTTATACATTGAAGATGATATTATAAAAGACATATCATTTAAAACTTTTGGTTGTGGAGCTGCTATAGCAACAAGCTCTATGGCGACCGAAATGATAAAAGGAAAAAGTATAAAAGAAGCGTTACAACTTACAAATAAAGCTGTTGTTGAAGCTTTAGAAGGTTTGCCACCAGTAAAACTTCATTGTTCTGTACTTGCAGAAGAAGCAGTAAAAGCTGCAATATTAGATTACCTAAAGAAAACGGGAAGAGAAGATGAGTTCGAAGTGAGTAAGTGTAAAGGTTGCTGTAAAGCTTGTGACCATGCACACTAGAGGTGGTAAAATGAAGAAATCAACAAGATTAATTATAGAAGAAGGAGATAATCTTATCTTTATAAAAAGAACTAAGAAAGTAAGTGGAAGTGCAAAAACGTTTTACGTACTGCCAGGCGGTATGCTTGATGAAAATGAAACTTGGGAACAAGCTGGAATTCGTGAAGCTAAAGAAGAACTTAATGTAGATGTTAAAATAGATGATTTGTTGGTAGAGGAATATAACGAAGAGCTAGATAAGCAGGAACGTTTTTACTTTGCAACTATTTTAAAAGGTAAAGTTACGAACGGAAGTGGTGAAGAATTTCAAAACATGAGTATAGATAGTGAATACGGATTATATGAAGTAGTAAAAATAAGTAAAAAAGAGATAGGAGCATATAAGATTTTGCCTATTACAATAAAGGATAAGCTGGTTGCTACATATATATAAGTTAAAAACAAGAGGTGCTATAAAACAATTTAAGCACCTCTTGTTTTTATACAAACTCTGTTGACATAACTCTATAAATATGTTATAATAGATTTGTAAGTGATTACAAGTGGACTCGTTTGAGTTCAAAATTACACGCCCAAACTAGGGTAGATAAAAAGGAGACTTAAATTATGAAGAAAACTGCTGAAATCATCATTGCTGATCGTAATGCCATGGACTATTTTTGCCGGATGACACCGGTACAGGCAAAGAAAGTTCTTTTTGCAATGGATTTGCTTAAAGGCGATCAGCGCCTGGGAGATTCCAAAGTTGCAGAAGTAAGACGCATCGCTGGTTTTTATGACGGCGTAATTAATGCGGCTTATGCCAGAGAAATGGCAGCTATGCTTGCTGTATCTTATTCCAACATCTATCCCGGCACTTTGCTTACCAAGAAGAAGGCAGAGACATATACAGATGCAAGGTATAGAAAGCTGTATGATGTGCTGGGTCTTTATGGTTTCGACTACGTTATTACAGCTTTGGGCCTGGGTAAGGCATATGTTATGAATCCTGAGAACGGCATTGAAGAAAAGCATATGCTGAACGCCCTGAGATGGGATGAAAGACGTGAAGGCGTGGATGCCGAAATCTCCAACGACCGTCATCATCGGAAGGGTATCCAGCTGGTTGGCCTTGGAGATATGATGGAAGTCCTGCTTCCCTACACGTTTATCATTGCAAGTGTTTATGAACTGGTGATGCCTGGCTACCAAAACGTTCCTGTCGCAGAATATGATGAGGACGAAGAGGATAATGGCGATGTAGAGATGACCAAGGCGGATATGGTAGCGGACTTTATCGACAATGCACATCTGCTGAAGGATATCTACGGCACTTCCAAACCGGTGGCGCCCGAAGGAATTCCTGAAGAAGAGCTGCGTGAAGGAACGCTGATTTATGCTCTTGCAAAGAAGAACAAACTCGACGACTCTGAGGCAGTGCTTAAGTACGTGGAAGACATTAAAAAGTACGAGTCCTGCCAGGAGCGCCTCGGTGAAGTTTTTACTGATGCTGAGGTGAAACTGATCACCGAGAAGGCTGAAACTGTCCAGGAGATCCTGCGACTGGTTGATAGCTTGTAACAATCAGAACCACTAGAAACTATTGTTTCTAGTGGTTTTTGTTGCTTTTTAACAGTTTGTATGGTATAATCTAATTCTTATAAATAGTAAAACCCAAATATAATTAAATGGAGGAAGTAAAATGATTATTAAGCTTGATATCTCTAAATTGGAACGGGATACAATAGTAAAAATTGCAGAACAAACAGAAGATGTCTCAGCTCTTGAGTGGCTTGCTCAAATTAATGATGCAAACATTGTTACGGCTGTGATTCAGAATTCTTTCACAACTAAAGAGATTAGAGAATTTATTTATAGAAAATGGAAAAACGAGCGTTGTAGTAGATGGGTTGTGAGAACTTTATCAGAATGTCCGTTAAATAATATTACTATAAGAAGTATGGTAGAAAATATTTCAAAAGGTACATTGTATATGGACACTATGGTGTGCGTAAACCTTGCAAAACAAGAAGAAATTAGTGGAGAAGCTTTAAGTGAGTTATATGACTTGATATGTGCAAATGAAGATAAGAACTTCATAGAGGAGGTTTTATCTGCTATGGCTCGTAGAGAAGACTTATCTGAAGAACTTGCAAATAAACTTCTGAAGCATTCTCCTAATATTGCTTCGATTGTAGCTGGAACATATAGTGAGTATCTTAAAATAAATTTTTCTGAGGGTCAAAAAGAATAAAAATTAAACAAAAAGTCAACAAAAACATTTAGTTTTGTTGACTTTTCTGTCTGTTTATGGTAAACTAGTATAGCATATGTAAATGGCAAAAAAATTCGGAGGTGCGTAAAGATGAGAGAAAATATAACATTAGCATGTACAGAATGTAAACAAAGAAATTATGAAACAAGCAAAAATAAAAGAAATACTACAGAAAGAGTTGAGTTAAATAAGTTCTGTAAATTCTGTCAAAAACATACAACACATAAAGAAACTAAATAATGAATAGGATGTGAACATTATGGGTATTTTTAAAGACACAAAGGCTGAACTTAAAAAAGTAGTATGGCCAACAAAAAAACAAATAATAAACAATACAGTATGGGTATTAGTATTAGTTATTATGATAGCTGCTGTAGTATTAGGAATTGACCTTGTACTTGAAGTGGCAGATACAAAGATATGGGATTTAATTAAAACTTGGATAGGTTAGGAGTTGAGGTTTATGTCAGAAGTAACTGATATAAAAGAAAATGCATCTAATTGGTATGTTGTCTATACATACTCTGGCTATGAAAATAAAGTAAAAACAACACTAGAAAAAGTTATAGCTAATCGCGGTCTTGAAGACAAAATCGAAGAGATTATAATACCAATGGAGGAAGAAATCGAAATAAAAGATGGAAAACAAAAAACATCTATAAAGAAAGTATTCCCAGGTTATGTACTTGTTAAAATGATACTTACTGATGAAACTTGGTACGTAATAAAAAGTATCAAAGGAGTATTTAGTTTTGTAGGAACAGGAGATAAACCATTACCACTTACAGAAAAAGAAATGATAAGTTTAGGTATTGGCGAAGAAATCATTAATTTAGATTTCGAAGTTGGAGATTCTGTAACAATAATAACAGAACCATTCTACAATTATCCTGGAACTATTGAATCGATAGACAAGGAAAAACAAAGAGTTATTGTTAAAGTTAATATGTTTAACAGAGAAACTACTGTTGAATTAGGCTTTGAACAAATACAAAAAATATAGTAAATAACATTTATAATGTTAAGAATACATAAGGGGGTGAAAAAAGATGGCAGAGAAGAAAGTTACTCACGTTGTTAAACTTCAAATTGAAGCAGGTAAAGCTAACCCAGCACCACCAGTTGGACCAGCACTTGGACCTACGGGAATAAACATTATGCAATTCTGTAAAGAATATAATGAAAAAACTGCAAAAGACGCAGGAATGATATTCCCAGTTGTGCTAACAGTTTACCAAGACAAATCATTTGAGTTTATAATCAAAACTCCACCAGCAGCAGTATTATTAAAGAAAGCAGCTGGTATAGCTAGTGGTTCAGCAAAACCACACAAAGATAAAGTTGCTAAAGTAACACTTGCACAAGTTGAAGAAATTGCAAAAACTAAAATGCAAGATTTAAACGCAGCCTCTTTAGAGTCAGCAGTATCTATGATAAAAGGAACTGCAAGATCAATGGGGATCGTTGTTACTGAATAAAAATGGGAGAGTATAACTCGCTAAAACCAAAGGAGGGAAAAATCGTGAATAAAAGCAAGAGAATGACAGAAGCCAGAGCTCAAGTTGAAGCAAGATTATACGAAATCGACGAAGCTTTAGAACTAATTGAAAAATTACCAAAAGCTAAATTTGATGAAAGTATAGAAATGCACGTAAAACTTGGCGTTGATTCTAAACAAGCAGATCAACAAGTAAGAGGTACGGTAGTACTTCCAAATGGTACTGGTAAATCTAAAAAAGTTTTAGTACTTGCTAAATCTGAAAAGGCAGCAGCAGCTGAAGCTGCAGGTGCAGATTACGTTGGAGACGACGATATGATAGCTAAAATCGCTAATGAAGGTTGGTTAGATTTTGATGCTGTTGTAGCAACTCCAGATATGATGCCAGCACTTGGAAGAATAGCTAAAATACTAGGACCTAAAGGTTTAATGCCAAACCCTAAAGCTGGTACAGTTACAGTTGATACTGCTAAGGCTGTTGCAGATATTAAAGCTGGTAAAGTTGAATACAGATTAGATAAGAACAACATAATCCACGCTTCAATAGGTAAAGTTTCATTCGGTTCTGAAAAAATAAAACAAAACTATGAAACATTATTAGAAGCTATAGTTAAAGCAAAACCAGCAGCTGCAAAAGGTACTTACTTAAAATCAATTGCATTGTCTACAACTATGGGACCTGGAATAAAAATATCAACAAAAATATAATGAAAGTACCGCTAAACAAAGCGGTATTTTTGTTTTACGGAGAAGTTTATGAAAGAAGATTTAATAAAAAAGTTAGTAGAAACATTTAAAACTGAAACAGAAAAATATAGCAATGAATTAGAAGGCGTTGTAAATTATAAATGCGATGAGTTTTTTAGGAAAAACAATCCTCAAAAAGGATATCATTCTATAGATGCAAATATAATGTTTAAAAACTTTGTTTTAAAACTAGAATATAAAATAAACGTAAGTATGCTTATACCAAAATCTACAGTTGAAATGCGTTTTATGTTTGAAAATGGAAAGCTACCAGTAGAGTTTTCTATATATGATATATTAAATATAATAGATAAAGATAACTTCAAATGTTATACTTTTAGCTATGTAACAACTGAGAATAAAATGAAGCAAGTCTTAAATTATCTAGTGGATACATTTAAACAGTATAAAGATAAAATAGAAGAAATAAGTGAAAATGCAGACACTATTAAAGAGATAGAAGAAGATACTGAAGCTAAAATAAAACTATTTTTAAATGAAGATATCTTTAAATCTCGTGATGCGTTTTATCTAATGCATATGTTAGAGTTATATTATGTTGTTGATGTTTCAAGATTTACGCAAGACTCATATATAGATTATACAGTAGGTAAATATGCTAAAGCTATAAGAAAATACAATAAACTAAAAGGTAAGTTGACAAGTTATGAAAAAAGACTTGTGGAACATATTAAACAAAATATTAATCAAATACAAGTTCCTATTGAACAGGAAATGAACACATTAGCACAAGCAAAGAAGTTAAAAAACATAAAAACAGAATTATTTCCGATGTATTTGTCTTGGTTAATACTTACGCCTATGTGGTGTATAATATATGACTTGGTATATTATATAGCTACGTATTTCTTATATAAAGATACAATATATGTAACAGGAAGTTTACTTTTTGCAATATTTTTGCCAGCATTTATGACAGCAATAATTCATTCGTGTTTTACGCGTAATACAGTGTATAAATTGTTATTTAGAAAGAAATATAATGAGATTAAGGCGTTAGATGAAATAGAAAATGGCGGTAAAATAGAAAGAGTAATGTCAAAACTATTTCAATTTATAATAGCAGCAGGTTTAGTTTTTTCTGTGCTTATAGCAAATGCTAATATAGCCTTTTACGAAGAGTATTTTAAAGATAACTTAGATTTATTAAGCATTAATGGAACAAGTTATAACTATCACGATGTTTATTGTGTGTATAAAGCAGATGGAATAATAAATGATTTTGGACAAGTAGTGAATAATCCTACATATGTCATACTACTAAAAGGTGGAGAACAAATAAATCTATATTACGATGTAGAATTTGAAGATGCAAAGAACAACATTATTCCAATATTTGAAAAACGTGGTATTGAGATACGTGAAATAGACTTGGTGGATAATATTGAAAAAGATTTAGAAAAAGAAGCGGAAAGTCAGGAATAGTAAGCCTGACTTTTTGTTAGTAAATCTTTACATTTATGTAAACGTGTGATATAATACTTGCGTAAATAAGTTAAATATCTCAAACAATAATTTGGAGGAGAAACTATATGATGGAACTTGAAATTAAGGAATTGGATATTAGGGAGATGCATTGGGACAGTGTAGATGATTGGAGTAGATTATGCCCTTCTAAAATAAGTGTAATGGAAACGGAGTATGTAAGCAAAGAAGATATTTTTAGGTTTTATGACTTCATAGTTAGAGAAGTTGCGAGGAAATATAGCCAAGAGTATAAAAAAGTTAGCCAAATTATGGATGCAGAGAATCAGCCTTTTATTGAATATGTCAATCAAATTTTTCAAAAGAAGAAGATGTATTCTAAAGATTCTCCTCAAATTCGCAAAATTAGGTTGTTACTCATCGCACCTCAAGACTATAAGTCAACAAGGAAATGTATGGTAAGGTGGTATAATTCTTTACCAGATGAAGAGAAACAAAAATTTCGGAGACAGATTGGAATTGAATAAACTGGTTCCCGGACAAAAGTCCGGGAACTACTTTTATATGTGTTGAAATATGTAATATTTGTACAAATTTAATAAAAATATAAAAAAATAAAGAAAAAGTGTTGACAAATTATTTTGTTTATAATAAAATGTTAATAACAACAGAGAAGAATACTTAATAATTGTTTTTCATTAAAGGCAATAAGTGAAATGCGGTTGTTATTTTTTACAACTGTTGTTATTAATGGAATGTTAAGAAGAAAGGAAGGCTATTATGATTTAAAAGGATTATAGAGGGACTTAAAGTAAGTAGGCTAAAGTAGGAATATTTTTTAAGAATTGTTATTAACAAAATATTAAAAACGAAAAGGAGAGTTATTATGAAGCTGTTTGTTTTAGTAGATTATCAAAATGATTTTGTAAATGATGAAGTATTAGGGTTCGAGGAAGCTAAGCAGTTGGATGATAAGCTTGAGGCTAGAGTAGATGAGGCAATCGATGACGAGGACTGCTTAATTGCTACAACGTATGATACACATAATGGAACCTACTTAAACACAAGAGAAGGAAAACATTTGCCTATCATCCATACTATTTTTAAAACAGTTGGATGGAAGTTATATGGAAAGACGGCAGAAGCAATAGATAGAGCTAAGGCACAAAAAGGTGTATGCGAATTATATAAGAAGGCGTTTGGCCTTTCTGCCGAGAACATCATTTATCTTAAAGAATGGATAAAGATGCAAGGGCATAAACCTGAGGAAATTACAGAAATTAAACTTGGTGGTGTTGTAGGTAATATGTGTGCTATCAGTGTAGCAATATGCTTACAAGCTGAATTTTATAATGCAGAAATTATTATTCACGATAGCCTTATAGCAAGTTTTGATAGCTCCAAGCATCAAGCAGCTCTTGAGGTTATGGAAGGTCTGCAAATGCAAGTTATAAGAGATAAGTAATAGGTAGTAAGTAAATTTTAGATTTTGTATTTTAAGGAGGAAACTATTATGAAGAATAAAACAATGATGGTGGACTTTTATGAGCACACTATGGCTCAGACCTATTTCGATAACGGCGGTAAAGACTTAATTGTATATTTTGACCTATTCTACAGAAGAAAACCTTTTGATGGCGGTTATGCAATAGCTGGTGGCTTAGACAATATTGTACAGTTTATTAAGAACTTCAAAATTAAAGATGAAGACATTACTTATTTGAGAACGGTAGGAGATTTTTCGAAAGAATATCTAGAGTATCTTAAACATCTTAGATTTACAGGAGATGTTTATGCTATCCCTGATGGAACTCCTATTTTCCCGAATGAAGCTGCTGTTACAATAAGAACAAACATTATTGAAGCGTCTTTAATTGAGACGGCACTACTTGCTAATTTTAATCATGGAACATTGGTTACAACGGCTGCTAAGAGAATTGTAAATGCGGCAGGAAACATTCCTGTTATGGAATTTGGTGCAAGACGTGCAAGGGGCGACGATTCTGCTATAGAGGCAAGTAAATATGCATATGTCGGAGGCTGTGCTGGAACAAGTAATGTACAGTCTGCAAAAGAAAATGGTATTCCTGTAATGGGTACAATGGCCCACGCTATGATTTCTGCTTTCGATACAGAATATGATGCATTTCTAGCTTATGCTAAAAGCAATCCTAACAATTGTGTATTTTTGGTAGATACATATAATACTTTAAAAAGTGGTGTGCCGAATGCAATTAGAGTGGCAAAGGAATATCTTGTACCTAACGGTTACAAACTAAAGGGCATTCGTATTGACAGTGGCGACCTTGCTTATTTATCTAAGAAAGCAAGAAAGATGTTAGATGATGCGGGATTTGAAGATGCAAGTATTTGCTTATCTAATGGCTTAAATGAAACTACTATTAAATCTTTGCTTGACCAAGGAGCGTATATTAACTCTATCGGTTGTGGAGATAATATTGCAGCTTCTAAAGAAAGAGTAGATGGAGTATATAAGTTAGTAGCTATAGAAAAAGATGGTAAGATTATTCCTAAAATTAAGGTAAGTGAAGATACAGCAAAGACTATCAATCCTGGCTATAAAAAGGTATATCGTTTTTACGATAAAGCTACAGGATTTGCATTAGGTGACGTACTTGCTCTTTATGATGAGACTATTCCTGAAGACGAATATACATTAATATCTCCTACTGAAGAATGGAAGAGAACAACAATTACTAATTATTATGTAAGAGAATTGCAGATACCTATTTTCTTAAGTGGTAAATTGGTATATAATGTACCTAGTGTAAAAGAAGCAAGAGATTACTGCACGGAACAGTTTAAGACGCTGTACCCTGAGATTAAGCGTAAAGAAAATCCTCATGTTTACTATGTAGACTTGAGTGAAAAATTACTTGCACTTAAGAAGCAAATGATTATGGATGCTAGAGAGCAAAAGTAATTTCTTCTATACACATAAAAGGAGAATATTATGAGAAAAGAAGTATTTGAAAGACTTAATCAAGTTATTAGTAATTTTAGCGTAAAAAGTGTAAGAGATATTGAAAAAGATGAGAAAGATAAATTTATACGAAGTATTGCAAGAGAGTACACATTAAATTGTGGTGAGAAAGTCGTAAGAGAAGAGATTGTAAAAGGTGGAGCAAATGGCAGTGCTGTAATTGTAATTCCAGTAGTAGACGATGAGATTATTACTGTAGTTGAGCCAAGGGTTCTTACTAAACTTACAGTAGGTGTAGGCTTTCCGGCAGGATATATAAATCCAGATGAAGACCCTATTATTAGTGCTAAACGAGAGCTTGAAGAAGAGACTGGTTATAGTTCAGATACCCTTATTAAGCTTGATGAGTTTTATCAAGATGAAGGATGTAGCAGTGCATTAAACGTGATATATTTAGCTTTAGACTGCAAGAAAACGTCAGAGCAACATTTGGATAAAGATGAATATATTGAGTATATCCCGTTTAGCTTTGATGAAATTTTAGAACTTGAGCAAAATGGTTATATGATGGGAGGCCATACTAAACTTGCGATTGCTAAAGTAAAAGAGTATTTTGAGAGGAAGTGATTTTTATGAGCTTTGATGCGAAGAAAGAAACAGAAAATGTAGTAGCATTTATACGAGACTATTATAAAAAACATAATTTAGGCGGTGCTATTTTAGGAATAAGCGGTGGTAAGGATTCTGGTGTTGTAGCTGCTCTTATGGTAGAAGCACTGGGCAAAGAAAATGTTTTAGGTGTTTGGATGCCTTGTCATTCTAAAGAGCAAGATAAACAAGATGCGAAACTTGTAAGCGACTATTATGGGTTTGAACTTATAGATTATGATTTAACTGAAACTTATGAAACATTTAAATCTAATCTAGATAAATTAGGTGATTTTAATTTTGAACAAACTAAAAATAGCGATATTAACGTAAAACCAAGACTTAGAATGATGACACTTTACTATTTAGCGGCACTTCAATCAGCATTAAAAGGAAAGACTTATTTGGTGGTAGGGACTAGCAACAAGTGTGAACTGTTTGTAGGTTATTTCACAAAAGGCGGAGATTCTGTTCATGATATAGCACCTATTGCAGACTTTACTGTAGAGGAAGTTATTAAGATAGGAGAATATCTAAAAGTTCCAGAAAAGGTACTATACAAAACTCCTGATGATGGCTTGTCTAGTCAAACAGATGAAGATAAGCTTGGTGTAAAATACAGTGAAATAGCAAGTTATATAAACGGGGAATGCATTGAGGATAAAGATGTTGCTAGTAAAATAGAAAAGCTACACAAAAATAGCCTTCACAAATTTAACATTCCAACATACAGAAAAAATAACAATAGTTAGATTATTGCCCCGAATGTAGATTTACATTCGGGGTATATTAAATAAAGGAAGTGATAAAATGAAAATAGGAATATTTGGTGGTTGTTTTAATCCGCCACATAAAATGCATATAGAAATTGCTAGTAAATTAATAAAACAAGGGATGTTAGATAAAGTTGTATTTGTACCAACAGGAAATAACTATGCAAAAGCAGAGCTTGTAGATATTGAGCAGAGAGTAGCAATGTTAAATCTTTTAATAGATAAAGAGAATATGGAAGTATCAGATATAAGTAGCAACACAAATTATATTTATACATTTCAAGTATTAGATTATTATAAGGCAAAACACAAAGATGCACAAATCTATTTTATATGTGGAACAGATAACTTAAAAGAATTTAAAGCTTGGAAAAATTATGAATATATTCTTTCAAATTATAAATTGCTAGTTGTTGCTCGTAATGGGGATAATGTGGATAAAATAATACAAGAATATACCAAATATGTAGATAACATATACGTAGCTAGTATAGAAGAGAATTTAGTATCTTCAACATTAATAAGGAAAGCTTTAAAACAAGGTAATAGTGAATATGTACAAAAACAATTAGATAGTAAGGTAATAGAATATATAGAAAATAAGGGCTTGTACAAAAGCTAAATTCAGTGTATAATTTAGAAGAATTAGGGGGATGTAAATGAGTAAAACATATAATTCGGAACAAGAATTTTTAAAAGATTATAACCCAAATGATTATGATAGACTTGCACTTACGGTAGATATATTAATTCTTAGTGTATCAAGTGAAGAAACAATAAATTATAGAAAGACAGATAAAAAGAAAATGAGTATATTACTTGTTAAAAGAGATGATTATCCGTTCAAAGACAAGTGGTGTTTACCTGGGGGATTCGTTAATGTTCACGAAGAATTAGATGAGGCTCCAACAAGGATACTTAAAGAGGAAACAAATGTAGAGAATATATATCTAGAACAGTTGTATACTTTTGGTGGAGTAAATAGAGATCCTAGAATGAGGGTGGTTTCTACTTCATATATGGCATTAATAGACAAGAATAAATTAAGCAATAATCTAAATAAAAATGCTTGTTGGTTTGATGTTATTTCTTATGAGGAAAAAAATAATGTAGTAGAAATTATTTTAGATAACGGACAGACTACAATTAAATTTAACGTAGAAAAAACATTAAGAGAAAAAACAACAGATAGATATGACTTTAATATACTTAGAAATGATGCATTAGCATTTGACCATCCTTTGGTTATACTTGCTGGTATTGAAAGATTAAGAAATAAAATAGAGTATACAGATATTGTATTTAACATGATGCCAGAGCTATTTACTTTAGGAGAATTACAAAAAGTATATGAGGTAATTCTTGGCAAGAAACTATTAGACCCAGCGTTTAGAAGGATAATTGCAAATAAGGTGGAGAAAACTGAGTGCATGAAAACAGGAGGAGGTCATAGGCCTAGTGTTTTATTTAGATATAAAGGGAAATAGAGAAGAGGAAACTCTTCTTTTTTGACGTTTGATTGCTTTTTTATGTAAATTGTGATAAAATATTACGTGACAGTTAACATATACCAATTACTAATTAGTGAAAGGAGAGTATAAGTTTTAACAAACATATAATTAAAATAAAAGTATAAGGAGAATTTTTATGAACAAAACATTACGGACGTTGATTATAATTACGCTTGTTACGCTTATGTGCGTAAGTAGTGTAATTGTTGCTTTTGCAGAGACAAATATTCCTTCTGCTACAAGTGACTTTTACGTAAATGACTTCGCTGGTGTGTTCACTGAGGATGAAAAAGCTATGCTTATGACAGATGCAGTTTCTCTTGCTAATGAACATAACGGTATTCAAGTTGTTGTAACCACAGTAAAGTCGCTTGAGGGCGATACGGTAGAAAACTATGCGTACAAAATGTACAATCAGTATGGTATCGGCAAAGATGATATGGGACTTCTTATTCTTCTTGCAACTGAAGACAGACAAATTCGTGTTGAAGTTGGAAGAGCTATGGAAGGCTATATTAACGATGCTAAAGCCGGACGCTTTATGGACAAATATGCAATCCCTTATCTTAAGGAAAACAAATTTAATGAGGGATTGATTAGTCTTCAACAAGCGTTTATTACAGAGATTAAGTCATGCGTAACTTCTGAACAGACAACTGAAAAGAATCCTAGCATAGAGATCAACATCGATTGGGGTGCAGTACTCTTTACAATTCTTATTGTTGCAGCCTCCGGAGGAATTATTTGGCTTGTTATCTTTATTGTGAACAAAGCGAGAAAGAAAAAACAAGAAAAAGAGGAATATATCCAAGGCCTGAAAGATGAGATTAGCTCTCTTAACAATAAGATAGAAAGACTCAATTCAGAAATTGATAGTAAACAGTATACTATCGATACCTTAAAGATAGAGAAAAGGCATATGCATGATGAAATCAAAGCAAAACAAGATGAAATCAATGCAAAGGTTGAATCTTTAGAATCTTTTAAGAGTAGGCACAAACGTATTCTTGCCATTTATCCTGATGCGGATAAAAGAGTGGATGAAATGATTGAGGCAGAAAAGGTCGCTAGAGATAAAGCTGCTGCTGGTAAAGTAGATGAGCTTATTGCATCGGTCATAAATCTGCAGCCGGATAAGGACTTGGTTGATAGGTTAGAAGCTATTCAGCGAAAGATTGATTCTCTGAATTCTGATGAAGCAAAATATCTTCAGTCAGATATGACTAGATTCAACAGTTTGTGCAGCAAATGTAATAAGCTCAAAAGAGAGTATGAGCAAAAAGTTGAGGAAGAACGTAGAAGAAGACTGACTGAACAGCGGAAAGAAAAGGCTACAGATATTACAAGACAACTTTTGGGTATTGTTGCTGCAATTGGTATTGTTCGTTCAAGTCACATATCTAGACTAAGAGATGCAAAAGCTCTTTATGATAACTTGGACACAGAGACAAGAAGTTACGTAGATGCTTCGGCTATTTCCAAAATCGAAGAAATGCTTAGACGAGCTAAACGAATCAAGGAAGATGAAGAAGAGGCAGAACGACGTAGAAGACGTGAGGAAGAGGAGCGTAGAAGACGCGAAGAAGATGAACGTAGAAGACGTCAAGCTTCGAGTTATTCCACGAGTTCTTATAGACCTGGTTCGAGCGGCCATAGCAGTTTTGGAGGATTCGGTGGCCGTTCTGGCGGTGGTGGAGCATCGAGAGGTTTTTAATGCTATAAAAAAGGAGAGGTAACTTGATGAGTAAAAGACGGATAATTTCATTGTTCGCATTACTGGTTATGCTAAGCACTCTTGCAATTACTTTTGTAGGCTGTGGAGCCAAAGAAACTATTAAAGTGCCTGAGGTACAGCAAGATGTTTTTGTATACGACCAGGATGAGTGTATCAATAATGAGATAGAAGCAGAAATCAATTTCATGATAAAAGAACTTAAAGAAAAAACAGAAGCAGAAATTGCAGTTGTTTCTGTGACTTCATTAAATGGGTACACTATTGAAGAGTACGCAAATGAATTGTTTAATTCTTTAGGTATAGGCAAAAAGGGCGAAGATACTGGTGTACTGCTTCTGTTTTCTAAGTCGGATGAACGTGTAAGACTGGAAATTGGTAGAGGTTTGGAAGGTTGTTTGAATGATGCCAAATGTGGCAGAATACTAGATGACTACTTTGTTCCTTACAGAGAACAAGGCGACTATACCAATGGTGCAAGAAATACAGTCATAGCAGTAATTAATGTCATTGCTGAAGAATACCAAGTAGAGCTTGAAAACGTAGGAGAAGCGGAAGTTGCTGAAGGTAAAGAAAATGAAGTGGATATTTGGGTATATATTGTAATACTCATTCTTATCATAGTTACAGCATTGTTAAAATCTTCGGTAAGTGACGGCTCTTACGGTGGTGGCTATTCTGGCGGCTTTTCTGGTGGCCGTTCTGGTGGCGGTTTTGGCGGTGGTCGCTCTGGTGGCGGTGGTGCCTCTAGATGAATTAGTAATATAACAAATTTTTAAAGGAGGACTATATAATGAAAGGTTCTACAAAAACATTGATAATCATCTTGGCAATAGTTGCTGTGCTGGTAATTTGGTTTATATCTGCACAGAACAAACTGGTAAACCTGGAGGAAAACGTTAAACTTGAGTTTTCTCAGGTCGAAACTACACTGCAGCGGCGAAGCGACCTTATCCCCAATCTTGTTGAGACGGTAAAGGGGTATGCTAAGCACGAGGAAGAGGTGTTTACCCAGATTGCTGATGCAAGAGCAAAACTTGCAGGAAGTATCCAAACGGGCGATGTTGAAGATATTAACGAAGCAAGTAATCAGCTTGACTCCGCCTTGAGCCGTTTGTTGGTAATTACTGAAAATTATCCTGAGCTTAAAGCAAACGAACAGTTTGTTGCTCTCACAGATGAACTTGCAGGAACTGAAAATCGTATAACTATTGCAAGACAGAATTATAATGAAACTGTAAGCAAGTACAACAAAGCGATTAAGATGTTCCCCACGAGTATTGTTGCAGGTATGAGTGGTTATGAAGCTGCGGATTACTTTGAAGCAGATGATGATGCAAAAGATGCACCTACTGTAAAATTTGACTAAAACTAAGGGCGCCCTAAAATTTAGGGCGCTCTTAATTTATATTTAATTGTTAAATATGTTTTTTAATTATTAAATTAAAAAGGGTGCTGTGACAAGAATACCAATATTATCTTCATAAATGGTATCGAATTGGGAAATTGGTAAAGGATTAGTGCCAAGCCCAACTTCCATAGTGTAACCAGGTAAGTTGTATGTTTGTATAAACCAGTCTTTAAATCCTGCAAAGCTAGAAGCGTACGGAGTATCTTGAAGTGTATAACCACTAAGTCTTGAAAATTCTTCTCCTATTTCTAAAGCTTTTGGTGGGTTATAATCTAAAAACTTCCAAAATATTACCTCGCCTTGTGAGTGATAGGTAAGCATTAGTTGAAAATTATGGTCTATTGTAAAATCATAAAGTGCAATTGCTTCGACTGCTTGTAAAGGAAAGTCACCTACAAAATCTCTTGGGGCATAAGTTGTATAACCTTGAGAAAATTTAATTTCTCTTGCTTGTTCCCAAAGGGCTGGGAACTGAAGATTTAAGTCAATACCTTGTATATTTGCTTTCCAACCATCAGGGAAACGAATATTAGGGTAACTTCTAGCAATTTGTCGTGCATTTAAGTATTCATTAGAACTTTTATCTAAAGCACCTGTTACTAAATCTATTCCGTCAGGATTAAGCATAGGTATAATATATATTGTAGCAGCATTATAAATATCTTTTGCAAATCTATCAAAAATTTTACCACCGCTAGCATAAGCAATGGCATATTCTTCTACAAATTTCATAAGTAGAGGTGAACATATCCATTCGTTAGAGTGAGTGCCAGCAATATACAACAACTGTTTTGACCCATTACCTAATTTAATGTATGGAATATCCTTATCCATTACACTATCTCCAATAGAACCAGCAGAAATAAAATCGTATTTATCTAAAATAGATTTTAGATTAAGCATAAGAATATCATAACTATATGGAATAGTAGTTGGAACTTTTGTATAAGGTAAAAGTAAGTTCCAGGTGTTTTCTCCAACAATACCATCAGCTTGAACATTATTATTTGTTTGAAATTCTTTAACAGCATTTAATGTATTTATTCCAAATATTCCATCTATTTCATCATTATATAAATTTAAATTTCTTAATGTTAATTGAAGAAAGCTAACCAGAGGTCCACGCGAACCATTTTGCAATATAGTCATATAATTCACCTTGTATATTGTATTATTTAAACTTTAAACATATTCACTATCTATACAAATATTTTTACATAAACTGTTGACAAAATACAAATAATATATTATAATAATAAACGTAAATTGAATTTACCCAAGACAGTAGGTACGAACATAAATCCTACCGAGGTGATGAGTTATCGTGTTAATTTTCTTATTTTGAGATGGATATATATGATACTGTTGCCTTATGGGTAACAGTATTTTTAATTAGACTAAAGGAAGGAGAGATTGTAAATGCCAAGCGCAAAAGTTTTAGAAGCAAAAAAAGCTCAAGTTAAAGAATTAGCTGAAAAACTTGCAAATGCTAAAATGACTTTCTTCGTAGACTATAAAGGAATAACAGTTGATGAAGATAAAGATTTAAGAAAAGCATATAGAGAATCAGGTAACGAATGTATGGTTATCAAAAATTCTTTAATTAAGCTTGCTTGTAAAGAAGCAAACATTGAAGGTTTAGATGAAGTTCTTGAAGGACCTACAGCGGTAGTTATAGGAAATGAAGAATATACAACTGGACCAAAAATTGCATATGATTTTGCAAAAACTCATGATTTCTACAAATTCAAAGCTGGAATCATGGATGGTAAAGCAGTAAATGTAGATGAAGTTAACAAACTTGCTAAATTACCATCAAGAGAAGTTCTACTTACTCAACTTGCTTCTGCACTTATCGGTAACATACGTAACCTAGCAGTAGTACTTGACCAAGTAGCAAAGAAAAATGAGGAACAAGTTAGTGCCTAATAGACTAACATAAAAATTTAAGGAGGATTTTAAAATGGAAAAAATTGAAAAAATAATCGCTGAAGTTGAAACATTAACAGTTTTAGAACTAGCTGATTTAGTAAAAGCTATCGAAGAAAAATTTGGAGTATCTGCATCTGCAGCAGTTGTAGCAGTAGCAGGTGGAGCAGCAGCAGGAGCAGCAGCTGCTGAAGAAAAATCAGAATTCAACGTAATTCTTAAAGATGCAGGAGCTAGCAAAATCCAAGTAATCAAAGCTGTAAGAGAAGCTACAGGTCTTGGACTTAAAGAAGCTAAAGATTTAGTTGATGGAGCACCAGCAACAATCAAAGAAAACGTAGCTAAAGAAGAAGCTGAAAAAATGAAAGCAGCTTTAACAGAAGCTGGAGCAGTAGTTGAACTTGCTTAATCTAAATTAAAAATACAAAATAAAAACACTTCGGAAATTAATCCGAAGTGTTTTTATCTTTGCTAATAACTATTTAAGAATTTATTCTGTAACGTTCTTGTATTTGCATCGTTTGCACGTCATAGTTGTATATATATACATGCAAGTGACAATGACAAACATAACAGCCAAAAGCAAAGAAATTACTGCAGGCCACATGTTATAGAGTACATATGTGCCGTTGCAGAGCTTGTAGTTGGTTCCCCATGTTTTAAGCAAGTAACTATTTTCTTCTTCGTTAAACACATCGTATCTACCGGATTCCAACAAATAGAAATTGTTCATATGAGTATTATTATTAATGCAACAATCGGATTTGTCTACGGAAAAAGTAAAAGAATGTGCTTTCATGCTGAATTGATTGTCGTTGATGGAATAAGCAATGCCGTTTTCATGGCAAAAATCCATCAGCTGGTAGGTTGAAGTAATATCCTTGACCTTGGAAAATGTAAGATAATCTTGAGTGTATTCTGTGCCAGGCATGAAGGAAAAAATAACACAACCAATCAGGGAAACGAGGATAAGGGTTACCAAGGAAATGATGCGGAACCGAACAGGGGACATTTTCTTTGTTTTCATTAGAGAGACCTCCAGTTTTTTTTAAAATTTGGATTTTGCTATTTTACATAGTATTATTATAACATAAATATGAAACAAAATCAAGTTTTATGTTAACATTGCCGTTTGACAATTTTAAATAATAGTTATATAATACACTTCGAAAGTAGAGGTATTATATGAACGAACAAATAATTAATAACATAGCAGCAAATTTAAATGTAAAAATAAATCAAGTAAAAAGTGTTTTAGATTTATTAGAACAAGGAAATACAATTCCTTTTATAGCTAGATATAGAAAAGAAGCTACTGGTGCACTTGATGAAGAACAAATAAGAAGTATTAATGAAGTATATGAGTACCAAGTGAATCTTTTAAAAAGAAAACAAGATGTTATTAGGCTTATAGACGAAAAAGGTATGCTTACAGAAGAGCTTGAAAAAGAAATAATGGCGGCATCTAAACTTGTTGAAGTTGAAGATTTATACAGACCATTCAAAGAAAAGAAAAAGACAAAAGCAACTGAGGCAATAAAGTTAGGATTACAGCCACTGGCAGATAAGATATTAGAATTTCCATTAAACGGCTCTTTAGAAGAACTATCAAAAGAGTTTATTACAGACAAAGTAGAAACTACTGAAGCTGCTATAACAGGAGCTAAATATATAATTGCTGAAAATATAAGCGATAATAGCAGATTTAGAGGATGGATTAGAAAATACACATATAACTTTGGTACATTAGTATCTAAGAAAAAGAAAAATGCTGAGGATGAAAATCATGTTTATGACATGTATTATGAATATTCAGAACCAGTAAAACACGTAAAACCACATAGAGTACTTGCATTAAATAGAGGAGAAAAAGAAGGCGTTTTAAGTGTAGCTATAGCGGTAGACGATACAGATATATTAGCACATATTGAGAAGTTTAGTATAAAGAATAAAAACTCATTTGTAGTAGATACAGTTAAAGAAGCGATTGTAGATTCTTATGATAGACTTATAGCTCCAAGTATTGAAAGAGAAATACGTTCAGAGCTTACAGAAAAAAGTAGTGAAGTTGCAATAAATGTGTTTGCTAAAAACTTAGAAAAACTGTTACTACAACCACCTATGAAAGATAAAACGGTGCTAGGACTTGACCCAGCATTTAGAACAGGTTGTAAATTAGCAGTTATAGATAGAACAGGTAAATATTTAGATATTTCAGTTATTTATCCACACGAACCTAAAAATGAAACTTTAAAAGCAAAGTTACATGTGTTAAATCTAATAGATAAATTTGATATAGATATAATTGCAATAGGAAATGGTACTGCATCAAGGGAAAGTGAAGCATTTATTGCTGATGTAATAAAAGATGCAAAAAGAAAAGTTGAATATATTATAGTAAATGAAGCGGGAGCAAGTGTATATTCTGCATCAAAACTTGCAATAAGTGAGTTCCCAGATTTACATGTTGAAGAAAGAAGTGCAATATCTATAGCAAGAAGATTACAAGACCCACTAGCAGAACTAGTAAAAATAGATTCTAAATCTATAGGTGTAGGACAATACCAACATGATGTGCCAGAAAAAAGATTAGATGAGTCATTAGATTTTGTTGTATCTAAAGCGGTTAATATGGTTGGGGTAAATGTAAATACTGCAAGTGGAGAACTTTTAAAATACGTTTCTGGTATGAATAAAAAGGCAATAGATAAACTTATTTCGTATAGGGATGAAAATGGCAAGATAATATCTAGAGAAAAACTAAAAAAATCTAAAGTTTTAAGTGATAAGGTTTATGAACAAGCTATAGGTTTTATGCGTATTGAAGGTGGAGAAAATCCACTAGATAGAACTGGAATACATCCAGAAAGCTATAATGTAGCACAAGAGTTATTAAAAACAATAGAAATGGATGTAGAGGATATGGGCTCGGAAAAGCTAATAGAAGCGTTAGACAAAATAGACGTCAAAGAATTCGAAGAAAGATTAAAAACGGATGTATATACGCTTGAGGACGTTATAAAGGCATTAAAAGCACCTGCGAGAGACCCTCGTGATGATTTTGAAAAACCACTATTAAAAAGTGATATATTAAAGCTTGAAGATTTGAAAGTGGGTATGAAACTTCAAGGAACAGTTAGAAACGTTGTAGACTTTGGTGTGTTTATAGATATAGGACTAAAGAATGATGGCATGGCACATATTTCAAAACTTACAAATAAATATATTAAGCATCCACTTGAAGTAGTTAGTGTTGGAGATATTGTTGACTGTTATGTTATAGAAATAAAACTAGACAAAAAGAAAGTTGCGTTATCTTTATTAGAACCATAAAAGAGAAAAGATAATAAAACTATTAATATGCAAAAAAGAGAGCTATTGCTCTCTTTTTTGCAGTCAAACTTACTCTTCGCCAAAGGCATACAAACGGCCTGTAAGTTTGAAAAGACTGGGAAAATCTTTTTCTAACTTTCCGATGTCAAGCGCAGGATATTCTGCTACGGTTGTCATATGGGAACCTTTATCACCTTCTACGGTGTACATTACTCCTACGCAAGTCTTGCTATCTTTGTGACTCATAACGAAAGTAGTATCCACGTCGGCATTGCCAGGAATGTCTTTATCCTGCACTTGGAGTCCGGGAACATCCCATACTCGGACAATGTGAGGAAGTTCCATAGTCAGTGCTTCGGAAAGGGAGATGTTATCCTTGTGAAAACTTGCCATAATTATTACTCCTTTTTTAATTATTTTATACTAAAGACGCCTTGGTCAATTAGTTCGTTAATTTTTGCAAGGAATTTTTCTTGAATTTCCAAATCTATTTCGCATTTGATTGTGGAAAAATCATAGAAAGTGTCAAAGACATAACCACACATACCACCATAAGCAGTAAAGTTTAATTCAATTGGTGAGGAGTGTTGTTCCATTCCTTCATCATAAACACCTAACCAAAAAGAATTATATGTTCCAAACTCATGGTCTTTGATATTTTTAGCAGTATTTCCACTTATACACCACGCGTGAACAACATTGTTTCTCCAGAAAAGATGTTCATTTACCTTTTCTCTGTTGACTTTTAACTGTGAAATTGAGGAAGGCGTTAAATTATATTTGTTTGGTACATTAGGCTGTCTCATAGTGTTATCCAACTCCTATTCCTTTTTGAAATTCAATACTACCAGAAGGTACATAAACCCAAATTTTATCTGCATTAATAATGTTGTAGTCATGAATTTGAACGTAAGGCTGCACAGAATCGGTGTATATGATTTCTACACTTCCATTGAAAGTATATACATTGCCTTCACAGCAAAGTGTTACCATTTCATAATTATACGCAGGTTTGGGAGATGAAACTTGGGATATTGTACCATATACCTCGTCGTAAAGTTCAACTAAAGAATACTTGCGAATTTCATATTCAGTGTTATTCTTGTGTATGCAATAGAACATAACAACTATTGCTATAATGAACAGCAGGATAATACAGATACCAAATATACCTATGAAGTTTACTTTTTTATCTTTTACTTTGTCACCTCTGTTTTCAAACTTACATATACCTGGTTTGTCTGAAACGGGGCAGTAATTAGCCCACATAGGACATTTTACATTTGAACAGGCTTTATCGTTTTCGTATGCACATTTCATGATTTTTATCCTCCTTTAAATATTTGCTATCTATTCTCGGGAATAAAGAACACTTTCTTGAAAGTTATTCTATCATTTCGAACGTAAAAGCTAATGTTGTCACCGGGTTTAAGATTTAATAGTTCTCTTGCAAGTTTGGGTACGAAGAAGCGACTGTGCTCATCGAGTGCAATTTCTCCAAGGCAATTCCTTCTGGAATTTTTAAGAGAGGGATTATCTAAGAAGAGTTCTTTACCACAAAAGAACAGTCTCACATCCTTTGAAAAATCTGTGTGAGAAATTTTAATTAGTTCCTGAGGTACAACTAACCGATTTTGCTTATCCAATTTTGCCATAAATTTTATCTCCTTTGATACTAAAATGAAGTGTTATTGTAAATATGGAAATATATTCTGTTATTTGAAACATAAACAGATAGTTTCTCCGCGGATTCAACACCTAAAGTTTTGCATATATTACTAGTTAAATAAAATGAATGATTTTCATCAAAAGGTATGCAACCTAGACAATAGCTCTTATCTAGACGATTACTTAAGTAATATCTCCTATTTTCAGATGCAGCATAACATAAATATACTGGCTTGTTAAAGTCTATATTGCATATTTGTAGAATCTCTTTCGGGATAGTGAAGCGAGAATTATTTCTATTAGCAGATGAATATGATGACCGAATATAGATTTGACCATGACTAACATACATTCTGTAGTCAGAATATTTTAATGTTGCTCCGAGAGTATTTTGAGTCAGGATAAAAGTATATTCTTTATCTACGGATATTTGTCCTAAACAGTATTTGTTTTTCTTTTTGTTGCTAAAAGATAGTAAATCATTATCGGCCCAGTATAGATAGACAGGTTTAGTAAAATCTATTTTACTAATTTTAATAAGCTCGATAGGGATAGTTATTTTATACTCTTGCATAATTAACTCCTTTAAATAATTATTGTAATTAGTACTTACAAATATAAGAAAAGCAATTGTTTTTCTTTACATGTATATAAGCTATACAATTATATCATAAAGTAGACATAAAAGCAAGAGGCGCGAGCCTCTTGTATAGTTATATAATATTATTCTTCAATGTTTGTTAATTTTTCCATTTCAAGTAGATAGTTCCATTTTTTATCTACTTCATCTTGTATTTCTTCAATCATCCATTCGTTACCTGGCTCAAATAAATGCTTAAACCTTCTTTGTGGTTTTAAGAATTCTTCTACAGGTAATTTTTTAGCAGGTTTATATGTTATTTTATATACACCATTTACAACCTCGTAAAGAGGCCAAAAACAACTGTCTACAGCATACTTTTCAAGTTGTATTAAGTCTGATGGTTCATAACCCCAACCTCTAGGACAAGGAGCAAGAGTGTTAATAAATGCAGGTCCTTCTGTATAAATTGCTTTTTCTGCTTTCTCATATATGTCTTTGAAATTTCCTATCATAGCAGTTTGAGCTACATATGGTATATTATGCTTAACCATTATTTCAGTTAAATCTTTTCTTGGTTGAGATTTTCCTTTTAAAACTTTACCAACAGGTGAAGTAGTAGCATCTGAAAATTTTGGTGTTGCTGATGAACGTTGAGTTCCAGTGTTCATATACGCTTCGTTGTCGTAACAAACATATACCATATTATGGCCACGTTCCATAGCACCGGACAAGCTTTGTAGACCTATGTCATAAGTACCACCATCACCACCAAATGCAATGAATTTAGTGTTTTTCTTAATTTTACCTTTTCTTTTTAAAGCTTTGTATGCGGCTTTAGCCCCTGAACAAGTAGCAGCTGCATTTTCAAATGCAGAATGTATAAACGAAGAATCCTTCCAAGTAGTATAAGGATATATACAGCTAGATACCTCTAAACAACCAGTAGCAGAAGTTATTACAACTTCATCATCAGGTTTTACAGCACGAAGTATAGTACGTATTGCAGGTGGTGCACCACAACCAGCACACATTCTATGACCGCTTGTAAATCTAACTTTGTTATTTACAACTTCTTTTAAACTATATGCCATTTTATGCACCTCCTAATCCCTTACACCTAGGTAATAAGTATTGTTATTCTTATCACCATTTTTAGTTTTATACATTAAATCGTTAAATACTTTTTCTATATCTTCTGTTTTTACATCTCTACCACCAAGCCCATAAATGTAATTTGAAGTAGGTAGTAGCACATTTTCTTTTGCAAGCCCAGCTACAATTTCACTATACATAGGACCAGACATACCATTTACACTATCTGCTTTATCTAAAATAGCTAGTGATTTTAAATGTTTAAGTGATTTTGCAAGCTCTTTATATGGAAGTGGTCTAAATACTCTAGGTTTTAAAAGCCCAACCTTTATGCCCTCATCACTTAATTTATCTATTACAACTTTTGCAGTACCAGCTGTAGAATTTAATACAACAATTCCTATTTCGGCATCATCTAATTTATATGACTCAAATAAATCATATTTTCTACCTGAAATTTGAGCAAAATCTTCTGTTACTTTTTGTATAACAGATTTTGCATTTATCATAGCATCTGCTAATTGTTTTCTATGCTCAAAGAAATAGTTCTGTAAATCTAGTGGCCCCATTGAAACATATTCGTTAGGGTTTAGTAAGTAATGTTTTGGGTTGTATTCACCAACAAATTCTTTTACAACTTTATCGTCAAGTAGTTCTATTGCTTCAACTGAGTGTGATGTTATAAAACCATCATAGCATACCATAACAGGTAGCATACATTCTTCAGCAATTTTCACAGCCATTATAATATTATCATAGGCTTCTTGGTTTGTTTCACAGTATAATTGTATGAAACCACAGTCTCTTGCACCCATTGAATCTGAATGGTCATTGTGTATGTTTATTGGAGCAGATACGGCCCTATTTACACAAGTTAAAACTATAGGAAGTCTCATACCACTTGCTATATATAACATTTCATACATTAAAGATAATCCTTGAGAGGATGTTGCAGACATTACTCTTGCTCCAGCAGCAGATGCACCTATTGCAGCAGACATAGCAGAGTGTTCGCTTTCAACAGCAACAAATTCTGTATCTACAGTACCATTTGCCACAAAACTTGAAAAGTATTGTGGTATTTCTGTTGAAGGAGTTATTGGATAAACTGGAACAACATCAGGATTAATTTGTTTCATCGCAAAAGCAACTGCTTCGTTTCCACTTAAACGTTCTCTTTTACTCATTATTCTCTCCTCCTTCGTCTACCATTTCAATTGCACCAAAAGGACAAACTTTAGCACAAATGCCGCAACCTTTACATTTATCTAAGTCAAAACCTATCATTTTTTTACCATCTTCGTGTAGAGTTGCATTGTCTGGACAAGGCAATATACACATCATGCAATGCTTGCATTTATCTTCTATGTGAATAGGCCTCTTGCTTCTCCATTCACCTGTAGTAAATTTTTCAGAGTTACCGTGTTCAAGTATCATACCAGCCATAGGCAAATCACGAGCTTTCATTTTATCGTTTATCATATATTATACCTCCCTTGCTTCATCATAAGCGCGAAGTACAGCTTGCATATTAGGTTCAATTACTTCCGGCTTTTTCTCAAATTTGTGTTTGAATGAATCTAACATATGAGATTCTAAATCTTGTTTTGTCATAAGTCCTGTTATTTTAATAACAGCTGCAAGTAGAGCAGTATTTGGGAAATTTTTACCTATAGTCTCTATTGCTATTTTTGATGCATCTATTGTATATATTTTCCCTTTATAATCTTTTAACATTTCTTTTACCTTGTTACACTCAAGGCTAGTGTTTACAAGGATAGCTCCAGTATCTTTCAAACCATTTGTAACATCTACAGAACCGATTAATGTATCATCTACGACTACAACATAATCTGGTTCGTATATGTTAGAATGAATACGTATAGGCTCATCATCTATTCTGTTATATGCAGTCATAGGGGCACCCATTCTTTCAGGTCCGTATTCTGGAAATCCTTGAATATATTTTCCTGTATTAAAAGCAACATCAGCAAGTAATAATGATGCAGTTTTAGCACCTTGACCGCCTCTGCCGTGCCATCTAATTTCTATCATAAAATCCTCCTAAATAACAATATAAGTATATATTAATTAAATGCAAATAGCAAGAGAAAAATATATTTGTATATATTATAATTATTATATATAACGAAAAATATTATATAAGAACAGAATAAAAACATTTTTCAATAAACATTTACAAATAAAATGAAAAATAGTATAATACACATAAAGAGTTAAAATGAACACAATAAATGTGATAAGATTATATATAATTCGACAATATATATTTTGTTGACAATAAATAAAAGATATATATAATAACTAAAAGGAGGAAAACATTATGAAAAATTTAAAAGTAAAGGAAATAACAACACAAGAGGAAGCAAGAGCGTATTTTGAAATGCAAGACACTACAGATGACATTATGAAGTATCTAGATATGGATGAAGTTGTAAAAGGAATTGAACAAGCTGAGAGAGAAATAGCAAATGGTGAAGGCATAGAATTTAGGAAGGCTTTTAACAACATTAGGCGAAAAGTATTTGGTGAACAGGAATAGGAGCAAAGTATTATGAGAAATTTGAATGTAAAAGAAATAACAACAGAAGAGGACGCAAGAGAGTATTTTGAAATGCAAGAGCCTACAGACGATATTATGCAGTATCTAGATATAGATGAAGTTGTAAAAGACATTGAGGAAGCAGAACAAGATATAGCTGCTGTAAAAATAATAGGATTTAAACAATTTTTAGAAATGATTAACCAAAGGCTGTCATGGGAATAAGGAGGCATTAAATGGAAATATATAACGTTATAGTAGCACCTTCTTTTGATATAATGTTAACAGAAGTATTATATAGAAATAAGTATTACAGTAATTCGTATACAAACAATATACTTACCAAAACGTATGTAGCAATAAGTGTGTTAGAAACCTTTCCCTATGCAACTCCTAGTGTAAAATTTAAGGATAAGCTAGGAGAGTATAGAAAGTATGTTATAAATAATAGGTTTTTAATCATATTTAAAATAGAACAAAACAATGTGTATTTATTATACTTTGTTGACGCAAGAATGCGATATGAAAATTATTTTAAAATTCATGTAGATTAATTTTTATTCGAAGTTTTATTAATTATTTTATTCGAGTTTTCTAAAGAGGTTTTATGAAATCTAAAATTTATTTAATTATTATTAGTTTATTTGTTTTAATCATTTTATTCAAAGGTTATTTATTTTATTCAAAATATGTATCAGATAATTATACAAAAGAATACCTAATTTTTATTCAAAGTTTAAAATCCAAAAGTTATACTAAAGTTTCATATAATGTAAAATTATTAGGAACCCAAGATAAATTTATTCTAAATATTTTAGATAATTCTTATGATAATATCCAGACAGATTTAACAAAGTATAGTGAGTATAAATATGGAGATGTAGTAAAAGTAAAAGGAAAAATATCTATACCACAAAAACTTAATAATCCAGGAGAATTTAATTACAAGTTATATCTCTATTCAAATAATATTTATGGTTTAATTAATACTTATGATGAACCAATACAAATCCAATACAATCTCAATTTTTTAGAAAGAATAAATAAAAAAATATATCAATTTAAAGAATATATTCAAAATATTATAAAAAGTAGTATGAGTGAAACAAATGCGAGTGTTGCTGTTTCAATGATATATGGAGACAAAACAGACTTAGAAGAGAGTATTAAAGAGGATTTTGAAACTATTGGAGTAAGCCACCTTATGAGTGTATCTGGGACTCATATAACATCTTTTATGGTTATAATAAATATATTGATTACGGGTAAAAGAAAAGAAACTAGAATAAGAAGTAGAAGAAACAAGTACAAAAATAAAAGAAAAATAATTTTTATAACAAAAGGAATAATACAAATATTTAGTATATTGATTTATATGGTATTTACAGGCTTTAGTGTATCTGTGATGAGAGCAGGAATAATGCTAATAATTAGCATTATTTATAAGATGTTAAATAAAACTAAGAATAAGTATTTGGGACTAATTATAGCCTTAATAGGTATCTTGTTTATATCTCCATACTCAATATTTAGTGTTGGAATGCAACTATCATTTTTAGCTAGTTTAGGAATTATTGTGTTTTGGAAAGATATTTCTAAAATGTTCTGTAAAATTACACATAATATACAAAATAAAATTTTAAAGAAAATAGCAGAGTATATATTAGAAAATATAGCTATAACAGTAGCAGTGCAGCTTATGATAATTCCAATTCAAATGGAGTCGTTTAATAGACTTCCATTTCCAATAATTATTCCTAATTTAATACTAGGTTTAATTTCAGTACCTATTAGAATATTAGGTACAATTGCAATAATGTTGTCTTTTATCCCATTTGCGTCATCAAAAATATTCTTAATAACAGAAGTATTTGTTAAATTGTTAATAAAAACGGCAAATATATTTAAGAAATTTTCTTTTGGAATAAATGTAGTATCTATGCCGGTTATATTTTTTGTATTGTATTATTTGTTTGTTTTTATTCTAGCTATATATTTTAG
>JAZSRF010000065.1:0-29643 GCA_045538335.1 Clostridia bacterium
TTTTATATCCTTCTATAACATAACCAAATTGTGTTCCAAAATCTCCTAAATGATTTATTCCAACTACATTATATCCTAATGCTTTATATATTTTAACTAAAGCCGAACCAATTACTGTCGAACGCAAATGACCTATATGGAAAGGTTTTGCAATATTAGGCGAAGAATAATCTATACATATAGTTTTATCTTTTCCTTCCTCTAAATCGTAACAAGCATCTTGTTCATTTAATATGTCTCTTACTACAGTTTCTGTAACTTTACTGTTATCTGCAAAAAAGTTAATATATCCTGCTACCACTTCTATTCTTTCTACACCATCTATTTTATCTAGCTTGTCCTTTATCTCATTTGCAATTACAGGTGGTGCTTTTTTAAATGTTGCCGCTAGTCTAAAACAAGGATACGCAAAATCCCCCATATTTGCCATTTTTGGTTTTTCTATTGAATTTAGTATATTTGTTTCATCTTGTTCTAATACCTTTGCTATTTCTTTTGCTATATTTAATTTTATATTATCCATTTATTTACCTCCTGTCATAGCATAGTTTCTAACTATATTTAAAATTTCTTGTTTATTATCATCCTCGGCTACTATATTTCTAACTTTTTTTCCACACTTTGTACATATGTATTCTATTTGCATATGTTTTTTACCAGTGTCTAAAACATTTATTGGCTTAAGCAGGCCTTTACACTCGTTAAGTCTGTCCCCTGGTTCTATATCTACATGAAGCGAGTATAAGCATTTATTACAATGGTCACGAGAAGTATAGCCAAGTTTTTCAACTTGGCTTCCACAATGTTCACATACAAATGAATTGTCGTTTTTAATAAACATCCTATACTCCTTCTTTTCTGTTTATATTATTGCTTGTTTTTATTTAATTTATTATTTCTATCTTTGGAAACTAGAATTACCAATAAACTCTCTTATTATGCTATCTGCTGGTATTTCTGTTGTTTCTATAGGCAAGAATTTTTGTATAAAGTGATATAATCTTCTTGCTTCTGAGAAGTATTCGCTTGAAGTGTCTACCTTTAAAAGTAGTGGCTCTACAAAAGTTCTTATTGCTCCTATCTCATATACAAAACTTGTATTAAATATATAATCTGCGTGTTTTATATATGGATAAATATATTTGTTTTCTCCACGCATTAGATTTGACCACATTCCTAAAGTTTTCTCAACCTCATGTCCTCTTGTTTTGTAATCTCTTAAAATTCTTCTTAGCATTCTTGTATCTGTTGTAGATACTTTTGAAAAATCATCTATGCTTAAAGTAGTCATAGGAGCTATATATATTTTGTATTTAAGCTCATCATCTATGTCTCCTAAAAGTACTGGATTTAATGCATGTATCCCCTCTAAAATTACTATATCGTTATCTGCTAACTTTAAGTAATTCCCTGGATATTCTTTACATCCAGTTATGAAATTAAATTCTGGCATATTTATTTTCTTACCATTAAATAATTTTTTCATATCTGAATTAAACAGTTTTAAATCTAGAGCATCTATTGTTTCAAAATCATATTCACCATTTGGTTGAAGTGGTGTATCTACTCTTTCTTTAAAATAGTTATCCATAGATACTACTATTGGATTATATCCAATTATTCTTAGATTTGTAGATAGTCTTTTGGCAAATGTAGTTTTTCCTGATGAAGAAGGTCCTGCAATTAATATCATACGCTTTTTACCTTTTTTCTCAATATCTCTTACAAGTTCCACAAATTTCCTATTATGCTCAGCTTCATTTACACGTATAATATCTGTCATATCACTATCTATAACTTTTCTGTTTAGTTCTGCAACACTTCTTACTTTTATAATATCCAAGAAATCCGCCTTTTCTTCAAAAACATCATAAAGTGGACTATCTGGTATTTTATCTGCTAGGGCATTTCTATCTTCTTGTTTTGGTACAATAAGTGCAAATCCACGTCTGTACTTCTTAATATTAAAATCTGGTACATATGATGAACTCGGTGCTAAAATACCATCAGTTAATCCATATATGTTTTCAGCTGCGTGTATTGTAATATATGGTGACATTCTTATTGCTATAGACTCTAATGCCGCTTCGTTTTTAGAAACTTCAAATAAATATTTTGCTTGTTCAAACGACACAAGTCTTCTCTCAAATTTAGAATCATTCTCCACAATTGTTCTCATTTCTTTTAAAAGTTCAACTGCCATATCGTTTGTAAATTCCATATTTTTGCATATGAAGTAAATTATACCACCAATTGTATTACACACTTCGATGTCTAGTGTTGGATATAATCTTTTTAATGCCATATATAACATAAACTTAACTGTTCTAATATATATTCTATATCCATCTGAACTATCGTATCTTACAGGAACCATAGTAGAGTTTTCACACATAGGGTAATCTAAATTACGAATACTGTTGTTTACCTTTACAGCTAAAATATCTTTATCTTTTATATCTAATAGAGATAATACTTCTCCTGCTTTAGTTCCGTACTTTACTACAACCTGTTTATTTTCACCAATATTTACTTTTATTTTTTTGTTTTCTAAATTCTCTATCATATGTACTCCTTCACTTTTATCTTATGTCTATATAACTATATACTAAATGGCTTAAAAAGTCAATTGCTCCTTTACTTTTTTTACCTTTTAGTGTATAATATGACAGACTTTAAAAGGGAGTGATTTAATTGAAATTAGGTATTGTTGGTTTACCAAACGTTGGAAAAAGCACTTTGTTTAATGCTATAACTAAAGCAGGAGCCGAAAGTGCAAACTATCCATTTTGTACAATAGAACCAAATATTGGGACCGTGCTTGTTCCTGATGAAAGATTAGAAGTTTTAACTAAAATGTATGATGCAGATAAAACTACATACGCCGTTATAGAATTTGTAGACATTGCAGGGCTTGTTAAAGGTGCATCAAAAGGTGAAGGTTTAGGAAACAAATTCCTTGCTCACATTCGTGAGGTTGATGCTATTGTTCACGTAGTAAGATGTTTTGAAAATAAAGATATAGTTCACGTCGAAGGAAAAATAGACCCTCTTTCAGATATTGAAACTATAAACTTAGAATTAATATTTGCAGATATTGAAACTATCAATAAAAGATTAGAACGTGCTAATAAACAAGCTAAGTCTCATGAAAAAGATGCTTTACTTGAAGTTGAAGTGTTAAATAGAATAAAATCTGCTTTAGAAAACGGAAAACCTGCAAGAGGTGTTGAAATTTCTAAAGAAGAAAAAGTATTAATATCCGACCTATTCTTACTTACATCTAAAAAAGTTATCTACATTGCAAATGTTAACGAAGATCAATTAACAAGTATAGGTACAGATGTAAATGTAAATAAAGTAAAAGAATATGCTAGCCAAGAAGATACAATATGTATTCCTCTTTGCGCTAAACTAGAAGAAGAATTATCTGAACTTGAAGATGAAGATAAAATGCTTCTTATGCAAGATTATGGCCTACAAAAATCTGGGCTAGATTTATTAGCGGTTAAAAGTTATGAGCTTCTTAACCTTATGTCTTACCTTACAGCCGGCAAACAAGAAGTTCGTGCTTGGACTATAACACGTGGTACAAAAGCTCCTCAGGCTGCTGGTAAAATACACACAGATTTTGAACGCGGCTTTATAAAAGCAGAAATTGTATCTTATGATGATTTAATAGCTTGTGGTACGTATGCCGCTGCTCGTGAAAAAGGATTAGTTAGATTAGAAGGAAAAGAATACGTTGTCCAAGATGGAGATATAATATTATTTAAGTTTAATGTATAAATAAACAGTCAGCAGAAAATTAATCTGCTGACTGTTATTTGTTTTACTCAAGCATCGTGAGTGTCGTCTTGATGTCGGAAGGCACATTGTCTTCCCATACATATGAGTTTTTAAGGATATACTCATTATACGAAGCTGCCGTACGGTTAGCTCTGATTTTGGCTTGTTCTGCCCAGCTCAGTTTCTCTTCATCATCGCTGTCCTTGTACATTTCATAAACAGAAACATCCGATTCATACGAGGCTATCATAGAACGGGCGGTATCTTCTACCTGTTTCTTGGTCTCGTACTGATTCTCATCTGCTTTCTCGAGCTCGTGAGTATACGAATTCCACATAGTCCTACCGGCAGGCGTACATCCGAAGAATATCATTCCACCAAGTAGCAGAACAGCTACCACTGTAATTACAACTGTCCAAAACTTTTCTCCCATGTTATCCAACCTCCTGTGTTTTCAAAATGGTATCTTCTACAATAAACGGTTCAGAAGAATAGAAGTATGTTCCTGTCCATTCTTTATATGCACCATCCACCGTAAAGAAGAAAATTCCCGCGTCATTTTCGCCGTAAGAGCCATCAACGTCAGCGAGCCAATCATTACGAAATCCTGACGAACCAGCATATTCATAATACTCACTATCGGGAGTCAAGAAACTGTTCAAAGACGATACTTTACCATCGACAACATATGTGTCTACAACTCCAACACCCTCGAGAACCAACACAATATAGCCTAAAGGCTTTTCAACAGGACACGCAAGAGTTCTTGCTTTTTCTTCCAATCCATTTACCCAATATGCTCTCCGGATAAGATTATATCTTTCGAGAGAATACTCAATATCTGTCGGAGTAGGTTGGGCTTGTTCCAAATTCTTTGCGACTTCTTGCTGCTTGTCGATGTCTGTCGGTTCATATTCGCATCCGGCAAATATGCCCATAGCCAGGATAACCACCAAAAACATTGCAATAATTTTTTTCACTTTGTCATTCCTCCAAATTATTTTTAGAATTAAGTTTTTGCTACACATTCATTATATCACACCTCCAATGTTATGTCAACATCTAAAAATATTTAAAAATTTTCATTTTTTCTATTGACAAACAAATATAAATTAACTATAATATTAATTGTTCACTACGATGTGTGGGCCTTTAGCTCAGTTGGTCAGAGCAACCGGCTCATAACCGGTGGGTCCAAGGTTCGAATCCTTGAAGGCCCACCACACATAAAGTAGTGAATATATATTATGGGCGGGTGTCCGAGTGGCTAAAGGAGGCAGACTGTAGTCTTTGGTTTAAGACCTAAATTTGCAGCTCATGCAAGTGATTGTATGATGAAAATCCGGCTAATTCGGGGAAACCTTAACAGGTAATGCTGATGGCAATCCCGAGCTAAAAGATTTTAATCTTTGAGTGTAGAGACTTTATACCGGGTATCTTCTATTTGAAGATAAAGAGAAAGTCCAGACTACAAACATTAATTTGGTAACGAAAGTTATAGTAGTAAGAAATCTGTTAGCGTTCGCTTACGATGGTTCGAATCCATCCCCTCCCACCAAATGCAAGTATTTTATTATACTTGTATTTTTTTATATTTTTATTTGGAGGTTATTTATGATATTTTCATCTAACAAAGAAAAAGGAAATACTTCTTTAGGAATGGCTATTGCCTATTTTACTTCACAAGGTTACACTGTTTCTATCCCATTAAACGACACACAAGATTATGATTTAGTTATTGAAAAGAATAATATATTACGAACTGTACAAGTAAAGTCTAGTGGATGTAAAAATAAAAACGGGCATTTCCAAGTAGCTCTAAAGAGTTGTGGAGGAACTAAAGGTACAACATACAAAACATTTAAACAAACTAACGTAGATTTGTTATTTATATTTTTAGAAGACTCCTCTATGTATTTAATTCCATCAAACAAAATTAATAATAACAGTACTATTACTCTCTCTGATAAGTATAAAGACTTTTTAATTAAATTTTAATTTCACTCTCTTTTTCTATTGACACACATGATATAATTTATACAAAATAAAATAACACAAATTAAATTTAAGGAGTGAATTATTTATGTACGATATTAACGCAAAAACGTCTATCATATGCCCCGCTTGTGGCAGTAGAGCTGAGCTATTCCAGCATACCCATTACATTTGTCCTAAATGTCACTGGGATAGTTTAGTAAACACAGTAGACATTGCTTATGGCGATCCGGTAAGTTCTGTCCTTTCTAACCTTTTCCCTCACAAATTCTTATTCTACACCAAAGGTAGCTGCGATGATACATATTGCCTATCAATGGAATCTTTTCTTCAGTCACTTCGGGTAAAGGATCCAAAATTGCAAAAATATATTTGTGAGAACTATTCCGGACCTATGGTTCAAAAACTCAAAGTATGCCTTAACGATTGGCGTGAAGATAGTTATCTTTATTGGAATGGTATCGCCATAAAAAGGGAATCCTTAACTTATCACGAATTAATAACAACTGCATACGACTGTCTATTTGAAGGCAATCCCATCTTCAGAGAATGTGTACTACCTAAATTTAAAGGTGTGCATTTAATTCATAGCATAGGCAAAGACTATGAGTCTGAAACGATTCTTACCGAGTGTGAATTTAGATATCAATTGAATCGACTTATTCAACGGTTGGATTATTCAGAAGACGAAAACAACGAGTAAATATTTAGAGGAAAGCTAATTGCTTTCCTCTATCCTTTTATCATTTATATTATATTTTTCTACTTATCTGTGCTCATAAAATCTTTAAGTTTTTTACTTCTTGATGGATGTCTTAATTTCCTTAAAGCTTTAGCTTCAATTTGTCTTATTCTTTCCCTTGTTACCATAAACTCACGTCCAACTTCTTCAAGCGTTCTTGTTCTTCCATCTTCTAACCCAAATCTAAGTCTAAGCACTCTTGCTTCTCTTGGAGTTAATGTTTCCATTACTTCTTCAATTTGTTCCTTTAAAAGAACGTCTGCCGCTTGGTCAGATGGAGATGGTGCATCATCATCAGGAATAAAGTTTCCAACACTACTGTCATCTTCTTCACCAACTGGTGTTTCTAGAGATATTGGGTCTTGAGAAATCTTTAAAATATCTCTTACTTTTTCTACTGGTATTTCCATCTCTGCTGCAATTTCTTCAGGAGTTGGTTCTCTACCTAGTGTTTGAAGTAGATGTCTAGAGTTTCTCATAAGACGATTTATAGTCTCAACCATATGTACTGGTATTCTTATTGTTCTTGCTTGGTCAGCTATAGCACGAGTAATCGCTTGTCTAATCCACCAAGTAGCATATGTACTAAATTTATAACCTTTAGATGGGTCAAATTTATCTACTGCCTTTATTAATCCAAGATTACCTTCTTGTATTAAATCTAAGAAATGCATTCCACGACCTATATATCTCTTTGCAATACTTACAACGAGTCTTAAGTTAGATTCAACTAATTTTTTCTTAGCTTTTTTGTCTCCCTTAACCATTCTATCTGCAAGGTCTGCTTCTTCTTCTAAAGATAATAGTTGTATCTTTCCTATTTCCTTTAAGAACATTCTTACAGGGTCATCAACACTAATATTGTCTATGAATGAAAAATCATTCATATCTTCAAGTAAGATGTTCTTTTCTATTTCACTTATATCCTCAAGATTTGGCTCTATATCTAATTCTGCAACCGAACCACCAGCATCTACACCTGTAGCAAGTTTTTCAATAATCCCCGCTTTTATATCGTCGTCATCATCGTCTTCTTCTGGTTCTGGTTCTAAAGTAGATGTTGTCTCTTCAGTAGCCATTTCTACACCCGCTTTTTCTAATACTTTATATAAGTCGTCTAGCTCTTCTGGTGTAAGTCCTACTTCATCCATAAAATCTACTATTTCCTTATATGTAAAACTTTTCTTCTCTTTTGCAGCTTCTACAAATGCTTCTGTAGCTATTTGTTTTTCACTTTTTTTAGCTGCCTTAGGCTCTTTCTTTTTTGTAGTTTTTTCTTCCATTATTTCCTCTAGTCCTTCTTTTTCTATTTTTTTACCCATATATATTATACTCTCCCCAATATATTATTTATACAACATACTTCAAATAATTACAACTCTTTTGAAAATATTTATTTAATTTTTGCAATTTTTAACAGTATCTGTCCAAGTTCTATTTCTAGCATTTGTTTCTCATCCGAAGATATGTCTGAACTTAGTCTACTAAGTATCTCTTCTCTACGTTTTTGGTAATAATATTTTTTAAATGTATTATCCAGTTCATTATATAGTTTTTGCCTATCGAATTGAGACATATCTATTGCAAGTATTTCAGTAATGAGATTTACATTATCTGTTTCGTTATTAAATTTGGTAAGTAAGTTTATTTTAGATAAATCTTCTTTACCATTTAATTCTTTAAGCATTACAAACAAGCCTCTAATATCTTCATATTTAAAGTCAGTTTCGTTAAATCTTTCAAATACATTATTAATTATCTTTTTATCTTTTGTAAAAATTAGTGCAATAATGTATTCTTCTTGTTTTTTTCTTAAAGACATTACTGTAGGTTGTTTTACCTTTTCATTTAGTTGTATTTTGTTTTCTCTTTTAACTTCCTTTTTAGTCTTTTTATCTATTTCAGATTTTATAGCATCACGACTTACATTATATTTTTTTGCCACTAAATCTACGTACATTTCTTGTTCAATATCATTATTAAGTCCTGCGAGTATTCCTGCTACTTTAGTTAAAAATTCTACTTTCTGATGAAAGTCATCTTTATCTAAAAGTCCTTCTAATCTAGATATTTTATATTCAACTGCTGACATGCTATTTTTTACGCACTCAGCAAAATGTTCTTTACCGTATTTATTTATATATTCATCTGGGTCTTTGGCATCTTCATGGTCAAGTTTTAATACTTTCACCTTCAATTCCTCTTTAGCAAGTATATCTATAGCTCTAAGCGTTGCTGCTTGTCCAGCTCCATCTTGATCATATGCAATTACAACTGTTGGTGCATATTTTTTAAGCAGTTTTGCTTGTTTTTCTGTAAGTGCGGTACCAAGACTTGCTACTGCATTTGTAATACCAGACTTATGAAGGGCTACAGTGTCCATATAACCTTCTACAATAATAATTTCATTTAACTTTTCTTTCTTTGCCACATTTAAGCCATATAAATTACTACCCTTGTGGTAAAGTGCATTTTCTGGTGAGTTAACATATTTAGGCAGTGAATTATCTAATACTCTTCCACCAAACCCTATAACTCTTTCTCTTACATCTAATATTGGGAATATTAATCTTCCTGCAAAGTTTTCGTATATATCCCCTTTCATATTTTTAGATACAACGCCAGCAGATAATATTTCGTTTTTGTTGTAGCCTAGATTAGTTAGATGCTGTACCAACGTTTCAGTTTTTTTAGAACCAAATCCTAGTCCAAATCTTACCACTGTATTTTTGTCTAACTGTCTTTTTATTAAATAAGCTTTTAATGGGCTGTTTTGTTCTTTTAGCTCATCTGTTAAAGCTTCGTAAAAATATCTAGCAGTAGATTTATTTATTTTTTCTATTACATCTTTTATTTCTTTTTTACCATCATTAAAATTTCCACCGACCTCAAATTTAGTAAGGTCTATATTTGCTCTTTCTGCTAAATGTTCTAATGTATCTTTAAAATCTAAATTTTCTAATTTAGATACAAATTGTATTACCGAACCACCTTGTCCACACCCAAAACATTTATATATTTGTTTGTCCGGAGACACAGTAAAAGAAGGAGTTTTTTCCTTGTGGAAAGGGCAAAGTCCTAAATAATTGGCTCCCCTTCTTTTTAGTGGTACATATTCATTTACAACTTCAACTATATCTGTTGATGCTAAGATTTCATCTACTAAATCTTCTGAATAGAATGCCATTTTCTCCTCCTTCTAAATTTTATATATTATTTTATATTCTATTTTAATTCTTCTCATTTAGTAACTTAATTCTTTCTTCTCTGTTATATCCAATATTACAAATTATCATAACTACATTAAGTATTAGTAATGTATCAAATAATGCAGCTGCATATATTCCATCTACCGTAAAGAATGTTAAAATAGCAACTATAACAAACATCAATTTTACTAAATTCATTTTAATATCTAATTTTCTTTTAGTTATAACTGATACTATTTCAAATACTAAAGACGCAATAACTAGTACTAAATAATAGCTTCTAGAATGTCCTAGTACTGATACTGCATTTTGTACATCAAACATACTAAAATTATTTGCACTAGATAGCGAGTGATATATCCATGTTGTTACTGCTGAAATTGCAAGAGATATTCCACATACATACACAAGTTTTGAAATATTTATTTTCTCTATTTTTTCAGCTAATCTCTTCATTTTGTAATTTAACTTTTGCTTAAATGGTATTAATATGTGTACTACATCTATATACATAGCTACACAAGTCGCTATTATCATAGGGAATATCCACAATATGTATGATCCACCAAATACAATATCCAATGACTGTACAGCTCCAAGCACCAGTGAATATATTAAATATTTATTATTCTTTTTATTAAAGTTTTTAACTTCATCAATAATATGTAATAATACATATATTCCAACAAGTACAATAAGCACATTATAATTGTACCTTATATAACTTCCAACTTGCCACAATGACTGAGGCGCAAATATATATAACAAACTTGTAGTAGTAGCAACCATATCGTTGTCTGTTATATTTAATACTACCTTTTTTATAACAATACTTGATACAAATATAAGTATTGTATTTAATATAACGTTAGCATACATTTGATTTCCAATATATAAACCCAAGCCATAATTTAAATATGATCCTAGTCCCATATTAAAACTTGGAACTAAACTAGCTATCTCCTCGTTTTTTAATATATATGCCATTATAAACCTAGAAACTAAAACAATTACCGCTAAATACAAATAGTAATATATTTTAGAAATTTTTACACTTAAATCTTTATTTGACATTTTTTTAGCTAGTTTATTTCTAACCCAAATATATGCAAATACGCAAATTCCAAATGTCCCTACATATATTAGTTTTTCACACGCGCCAATACTACTTTCAGTTTCAAAATTGCTCTTCATACATATTAAACAAATAGCAACTGAAAGTATTATATATATTACTGTGATTATACTACAAATTGTTCTACTTCTTTTCAACTTTTACACCTACGATTTCAATAGCCACATTATACCATAAAACACTGTATTATACAAGAGTTAACAAGTATAGAAAAATAGAAGATGTTATAAAAATATCATCTTCTATTTACAATTAAATCTTAATAATTTTTTAAACAAACTTTTTACAAAAACTTCTTCTATGGGCAGGACATAAGCCATGCTCTTTTATTGCATCTGTATGTTGTTTTGTTCCATACCCTTTATTTTTAGCAAAATTGTATTCTGGATACTTACTGTCTAATTCAACTATCATTCTATCTCTTGTAACTTTAGCTATTATTGATGCTGCAGCAATTGATTCACTTAACGCATCTCCTTTAATAATAGGCATATATGGAATATCTATTGGCACTTTCTTTTCTGCATCTACTAATGCATACTCCGCTTTTGTAGTTAAGCCTTCTACTGCTTTTTTCATAGCTAGTCTTGTTGCTTCAAGTATGTTTATTTCATCAATTGTTTTTTCATCTACAATTCCTACTGAATATGCTACAGCTCTTTCTTTAATTTCTTCAAAAAGTTTTTCTCTTTTCTTTTCAGATAGCTTCTTAGAATCATTTACGCCCTCTATTTTATCTCCTTTTTTAAGTATAACTGCAGCAGCTACAACTGGTCCACATAAAGGTCCACGTCCTGCTTCATCTATCCCACATATATATTCATATCCTTTAGAATATAACTCTTTTTCATACTCTAACATTTTTTCTAATCTTAGTTCTTCTGCCTCTTTCACTTAAACACACTCCATATACACATCATTTTTGTTTTTACCACGTTCTTTTGCAACCTTTTTAATTGCATCTTTTTTAGTTAATCCTTGCTTAATATATTTTTCTACAAGCTCTTTATCTGAAAGCAAATCAAGTCCCATTTCCTCATCTTGTTTTTTCTTTTTTTCTTCATCACCAGTTTCATTGCCTTCAACAATTAAAACTATTTCACCTTTTATTCCTTCAGCATCCACTCTTTCAATTTGTTCACTTAAAGTAGAATATCTACATTCTTCGTGGAGTTTAGTAAGTTCTCTTGCAATACATATTCTTCTTTCTCCTAAAAATTTATATAAATCTTTTAGTGTAGCAAGAAGCTTATGTGGTGCTTCATAAAACACTATTGCCCTTGTTTCATATTTTAACTTTTCTAATTTTTCACGACGTCTTGTTGGTCTCATTGGTAAAAAGCCTTCAAATACAAATGTTGCCGCATCAAAATTAGTATATGCTACAGCTGTTGTAACTGCTGTAACACCAGGTATTACTTCTACTTTATAACCTTCATTTATTAATGTTTCAACCAATGCTTCACCAGGGTCTGAAATTCTAGGCATTCCAGCATCAGATACAAGTGCTATTTGCTTACCTTCATCTAAAAGTCTTTTTACTTCATCTATCTTATCCACTTCATTATGTCTGTGATAACTTATCATAGGCTTTGAAATTTCCAAGTGATTTAATAGTTTCAAAGTTTGTCTTGTATCTTCTGCTAAAATTATATCTACTATTTTAAGAGTTTCTATTGCTCTTAATGTTATATCCTTTAAATTTCCAATAGGTGTACCTACTAAATATATTTTTCCTTGTTCCATTTTGTCCTCCAAAATTCAAATGTATTTTATCACATATACATTTAAAATGCAAAAGAACCCTCGTAATTTAACGAGAGTTCTTTTTAGAAATACTTTTGTCATTCTTCCTTTTTATATATAAGTTCATATTCTCCATTTTCATCCCATACTTCGACTTCTTTGTCAGTTACATACATACGTACATAACCTTGAAAACTACGAAATTCTTCTATGTTAGCTTTAATTCCATATGGATATGTAATTGCTAAAAAAGATTTGTAATTTACATAGTTCTCAATCCGTTTCGCTAATGCCCTTATACAAATTTCTTTGTTTTCACCGCTTACTCTGTTTACAACTTCGACATTATTTAACGCCTCTGTTGCATTGAACTTGCCCCAAAATGCTTCTGCAGGGAGTATTTCTAACACTTTTTCTACCCACCATTTTGCTGCTACCATACTATAACTATTATCTTGCACAGGTTGTTCCTCCATTTTATTATAGTTGTTAATACGTTATTTCCTACTTCCTCTATATATTCTGCGAAATATTTCTTTTTTTTGAGGGTCCTTTAAAATTTTTTCTCCACCTCTAATGCATGGGTCTAAAGTACCATCATTAGGATTTATTGGAGATAACCGATACTCAGGGTCTACCTCGTGAGTAGTTTTGCTCATACAAACAATTTGTTCAGGTGTGTAACCAAATATCTTTTCCATAAATGTCATCCTTTCATATTAAGTTTCGTTTTAACGTTACTTACCACTTATTAATTAGGTTATAATAATACCATAACATTATAAAAAAATCAAATTTTACTTTACAAAATATGACAGACGTTAACTGTCTGTCATACCATAAATATCTAATATGTCTTTTGTATAGTTTCCACTTTCATCATATTCTATTAAGTTTGGTAGAACTACACATTCATTACCTCCGCCTAATACATATTCAATTAAAACAATACTTGGTTTCTTGGTTAATGTTGGCTGTAAAAACTGTATTTCTTTAGGTTCTAAATTGTATTTTCTGGCCAAGCTAATTAAGTCTGCCATTCTTTCGGGTTTATGCACAATATATAGCTTTCCTTTAAATTTTAGAAGTTTAGATGCTGTTTTAAATATGTCTTCAAGTTCACATTCTACTTCATGACGCGCAATATATTTTTCATCCACTTCATTTTTACTACCTGTCCCAACTTTTTTATATGGTGGATTAGACACTACTATATCTACTTTATCTTTTCCTGTAGATTCTAAAACATATTTTCTTATACTATCTACATTTTTAAGATTTTCTTTTAATACAGTTATTTTATCTTGCAACTTGTTATATTCCATATTTTTAACTGCTAAATCATACATTCTTTGTTGTATTTCTACACCTATTATTTTTTTTACATTATTTTTTTCAGCAATTATAACTGGCATAACAGCAGAGCCCGTACCTAAATCTACAATAACTGTATCTTTATTGGCTCCTTTAACTTTATTTGCAAGAAGTACCGAATCCATTCCAAATAAAAATAACTCTGTGTCTTGTATTATTTTCTTACCGTTTAAATTCAAATCATCTATTCTTTCCATAAGTTACCTCAAATATATTTTAACATATTAGACATAAAATCACAAGAAATATTGTTGTTCATATAATATAGCAGGAGATTTATATATTTAGGAGGTCTCTATGGCAAATAAGAATTTAATAAATTCTGTTTTGTGTTGTCTAAATCCTAGAATGCAAATCACTCCAACTCATTATGTTTGCGGATCAAATCTTGCTTTATTTACAAGTCTTGCACAAATAGAAAACTGCTTGACTAGCTTTACAAATAACTGTAAATGTCTTGTTTCAAACAAAGGAAAATGTTTAAATCCTAGAGATGACACAAAAAGATAAATTACATATGGTATTTGTTTTATGCATATTGTTTTTTTAATACCAATGTGCTATACTTTGAGTGAAACAAAGAAAACGAATATCATATATACATATTTCGTTTGAGGGGGATTTTTAGTGAATAAAATAGTAATAAATGGACCTTGTAAATTAGAAGGTGAAGTTACAATATCTGGTGCAAAAAATGCCGCTGTTGCAATTATACCTGCTACTTTACTAGTTAATGGCAAATGTCATTTAGAAAATGTTCCTAACATTTCAGACATTCGTGCCTTTATAAAAATACTTGAAAGTTTAGGTTCAAAAATAGAATATATTTCTGAACACGAAATGATTATAGATAACACAAATATACATACAACAACTGCTCCTTATGATTTAACTTCAAAATTTAGAGCATCATATTATCTTTTAGGCGCTTTACTTAGCCGTTTTGGTTCAGCTCAAATAAGCTTACCTGGTGGTTGTAACATTGGTGCAAGACCAATAGACCAACATATTAAAGCATTTGAATGTCTTGGTGCGGAAGTTGAAGTTAAACGTGGAAATGTTTATGCTAAAGCAGATAAAATGAAAGCAAATTCAATATTCTTTGACGTTGTAACTGTTGGTGGTACAATTAATGCAATACTTGCTGCAACTTTAGCTGACGGTGTTACTTCAATTGAAAACTGTGCTAAAGAGCCACACATCGTTGACGTTGCTAACTTCTTAAATTCAGTTGGTGCTAAAATTAAAGGTGCTGGAACTGATGTTATAAAAGTTACAGGTGTTAAAAGTTTAAAACAAACTTCAAGCTATGCAATTATACCAGACCAAATTGAAGCTGGTACATTTATGGTTGCTGCAGCTGCTACAAAAGGCGATGTTTTAATTAAAAATTGTATTCCAAAACATATGGAACCTATTACAGCAAAACTTGTTGAATCTGGTGCTGAAGTCACAGAATACGAAGATAGTATTAGAGTTAAAATGAGCAAAGCTCCCAAAGCTATAAACATTAAAACTCTACCATATCCAGGATTTCCTACAGATATGCAACCTCAATTTGGAACATATTTAACACTTGCCTCTGGTAGCAGTTTAATAGTTGAAAGTATTTGGGAATCTCGTTTCCAATATACAGCTGAGCTTGTTAAAATGGGTGCAAACATCTCTTACCACGACAGAACAGCAATGTTTACTGGTGTAAAAGAATTATATGGTTCTCCTGTTAAGGCAATGGATTTAAGAGCTGGCGCTGCTATGATAATAGCTGGTGTTATGGCCCACGGTAAAACTGAAATTTATGATATACACCACATCGATCGTGGTTATGAAAATATTGTAGATAAATTTAAAGCACTTGGTGCTAATATTGAATATGATATAACTGATTAGAAAGGAAAATATATGCTTAAACTTTACCCGTTATATAGTGGTAGTTCTGGCAATATGTATTTAATTAAATCCCCAACATCTGCAGTTCTTGTAGACATTGGGGTTTCTTTTAAGTCACTTGTGACAACTTTAGATAAATTACAAATGACATTAGATGACATATCTGCCCTATTCATTACTCACGAACATTCAGACCATATAAAAGGACTTACCACATTTATGAACAAAACAAATATACCAATATATACTGCTCAAGGGACTAAAGATTACATTTTAGGTAAATTTAATGCAAAGCTAAAAAACACACCAAATATTAATGTAATTACACCTGAGACAAGCCTAAAAGTTCAAGATATAACTGTTACCCCATTTAAAACGTCTCACGACGCGGTCGACCCTGTAGGTTACACTTTACAAAATGAAGACAGTACACTTACAATTGCAACCGATTTAGGCTACGTTAGCGACAATGTATATGAACACTTATGTGCTTCTAACCTTTGTGTAATAGAATCCAACTATGATAGAAATTTACTTATGTATGGAAATTACACTTATCCACTTAAGTGTAGAATACAAAGTGATATTGGTCACTTATCTAACGATGATACATCAAATCTAATACTAGATTTAGCAAAATGTGGCAAACGCGATTTTATACTAGGCCATATAAGCGAAAACAATAACGAACCAGAACAAGCTTTATTTAGTGTAAATACTGCACTAACAAATAACGGTTTTGATTTAAACGACTTTAACATTTACTGTGCTACTAGGGATTTATCTTTTGAGGAGTATGTCTTATGATAAATATTAAAATAATATGTGTGGGAGATTTAAAAGAGTTCTATCTTAAAGATATGCAAGTTGAATATACAAAAAGACTTTCTAAATATTGTAAATTAGAAATTATACAATTAAAAGATGAAAAATTGCCTAATACTTTAAATGAAAGTAATTGTAATATAGTAAAAGAAAAAGAAGCAAACGCTATACTTGCTAAACTTAATACCCCTAATTCATATACTTTTGTATTAGATGAAAAAGGAAAAGAATATTCATCTGTACAGTTGAGCGAAAAAATAGACAAAGTTATGACTATGGGAAATTCTACAATAAACTTTGTAATTGGTGGCAGCTTAGGTTTAACAGATAGCGTGAGAAACAAAGGTAATGAAACTATTTCATTTTCACGTCTTACCTTCCCTCATCAAATGATTCGTATGTTTCTTTTAGAACAAATATTTAGAAGTTTTAAAATATTAAATAACGAAACTTATCATCATTAATAACGTACATATTTTTACAAATTATTACATTTTTCAAAGTATTACTTGTATTTTGAATGTATTTATGTTATTATTTTGTTGAGGTGGAAATAATATGAAATCAACAGGAATCGTTAGAAAAATAGATGAACTAGGCAGGATAGTTCTTCCTATGGAACTTAGAAAAACTTTAAACATACAAATAAAAGACCCTATTGAAATTTATGTTGAAGGAGACAGTATTATACTTAGAAAATATGAACCATGCTGTATCTTCTGTGGTGATTCTACAAACGTTAGTTATTTTAAAGATAAAGTTGTTTGTGAATCTTGCAAAAAAGAACTTACAAAATAGTAACAAAACTGCGATAGCATTTGCTACCGCAGTTTTGTAAATATATTAAAATTACTAGTTATTCTTTTCTTTCAAAGACTTGCTTTATTGTATTTTCTATAATTTCTCTTGGCACTCCTAAATTGCGGAGCAGATTTGCTTCGGCTTGCAGCTTAAGAAGCGCTTCATTCTTTTCAGCCAGTCCTGGATGTTTTTTATTTTCCAAGATATCTTCAAACTCGATGAAAGGTTCTGGCAGCATTTCCTTATACTGTTTATACCTTGTCACAAAGTTTTGCGCACCCTGTCCTACACGGATACCAATTGCAAAATAGGCATCTTTGTATTTAATATTATACCAGGCCGCATAGCCTTCGGCATTTGCTTCCAAGAGATTTCTTCTATGATACTGGTCTACAGCTGTAAAGAAATCCGTAAGAAGCTCGACCTGGCTATAATCACTTTCAGATATGCTATCACTATCATAGAGCCAGTCTGTATCGGTAAACTTTTGATGCTTTTTAGTGAATTCATAAAGCCAGTCAAAGTAATCAGTACTTTCAACTAATCGCTTTTGATTTTCTAAGCTTTTATTAAATCTTTCCCAAAAAGTTTTTTCGTCTTTAGGTTTTCCTGCCATATATACGTCCTCCTTATTAGTCCCTCGGGTCATCAATTCTCCCATAAATTCTCCCTAAGTTATATTGAATAGCATCATATCTTAAGGATAAATCTCTTGCCTTTATAAAGAGAGCTTTTAATTCTTCGAAAATTTCTTTCCTTTCTTTTAGCTTTTCACAAGGTACTCCAATCGCAACATAAGGAAAATCCGGAGCATTTGCTACTGGTTCTTGCTGAACTACTCTATAGCTTATGATACTTAGCCTAACATCCGGTACTTTATGCCTTTCTACTTTGAAATATCTTTCTTCTCCGTTGCGGCTATAGCGAAAAACATAGCCTTCAATTCTAACTCCATCACCACAATAGTCCATCATATTTTTACTATAATATCTACTAAGTATGGTGTATAAATTAGAGATACGACAAATATTTGCCCAATCTGCAGAAGTCCTTTGACAACAACCTTTAAGCAAACGTGTGTTAGGTTTGTAATTTTGTTCTAGCCTATCCCACAACCAATTAATATACTTTGTACTGCTACAAATATATTTTTCATTTCGTTCAGCATAATCTAACATTACTCCTGCATACATCGTAGGTGCTTCATATTTTTTCAAATACCACTTAATGGCTTCTATGACGCTACAATCAACAGGCCAACGCTCTACAAGTTCGTCTAAACATTCAGAAGCTTTAAGTTTTATACTCCTCGCATCGAGAGTCAAATCAAAATGCTCGGGGTAGGTAAGAGCCGGAGATAATACACTTTCAAGGGTATTATCAAAATCGTCGTAAAGCATTAGATTTGCAGCTCTTGCAACAGGACCTATTGCATCTAAAATGATATAAATATCTGCTTCTGTCCGGTTTATTACTTTTAAAAAGTTTACAATAAACTCGTGCATCTGAATCTTTTTAGTGTTCATAATCCAGCCTCCTAAAATAATTATTTTTTGAAATACTGCTATAAATTGCCTGTATTATATCACACATTTATATAATTTTCAACTTATCAAAAAAGCAAACTGACATAAGCATATACTTACATCAGTTTATTCTTTCAAATTATTTACTATTTCAAATTAAAGAACGCATCTTCGCCTAAATATTTTGCTCTATCCCCTAATTCTTCTTCTATTCTTAATAGTTGATTATATTTACATACTCTATCTGTTCTAGATGGAGCACCTGTCTTTATTTGACCAGCATTTAAAGCTACGACTAAATCTGCTATAGTTGTATCTTCTGTTTCACCAGAACGATGTGATACAACTGCTGTCATACCATTTTCATTAGCTAATTTTATAGCTGCCAAAGTTTCTGTTACTGTTCCTATTTGATTTACTTTAATTAGTATTGAATTTGCAACTTTTAAATCTATTCCCTTCCCTAATCTTTCAACGTTAGTTACAAATAAATCATCTCCTACAAGTTGTAGTTTATTTCCTAGTTTATCTGTAAGCAGTTTCCAACCTTCCCAATCTTCTTCAGCAAGTCCATCTTCTAGAGATATTATTGGGTATTTATCTGCCATCTCTTCCCAGAATGCTACCATTTCTTCTACTGTAAATAGCTCTCCTGTTTTCCAGAAGTAATATTTGCCATCTTCACCTTTTTTCTTAGCTCCTTCATACATTTCTGTAGCAGCTGCATCTATTGCTATTTTAAAGTCTTTACCTGGAATATATCCTGCTTTTTCAATAGCTTCAACAATATATTGTAATGCTTCTTCGTCTTTATTAAGATTTGGTGCAAATCCACCTTCATCGCCTACTGCTGTGCTATATCCTTTAGCTTTAAGAACAGATTTAAGATTATGAAATACTTCTGCACACATTCTTAATGCTTCTCTAAAGTTTGGCGCACCTACTGGCATTACCATAAACTCTTGTATATTTACACTATTGTCTGCATGTTTTCCACCATTTAAAATATTCATCATAGGAACAGGTAGTGTAACTCCTTCTCCATCACCTAAATATGTATGAATACTCACACCTTGTGCTCTTGCTGCGGCTCTCATAACTGCCATAGAAACACCAAGTATTGCATTTGCCCCAAGCACCCCTTTATTTGGTGTACCATCTAGTGCTATCATAAGAGCATCTATAGTTTCTTGTTCTGTTGCATCCATTCCTACTACTTTAGGAGCAATTACATCATTTACGTTAGAAACAGCTTTAAGAACACCTTTTCCAAGATATCTTGTTTTATCCCCATCTCTTAATTCTACAGCTTCAAATGCTCCAGTAGAAGCTCCTGATGGAACAATAGCACGTTCTACTACTCCACAGTCTAATTCTACTTCAACTTCTACTGTAGGATTACCTCTTGAGTCCATTACTTCTCTCGCATGTATTCTTTTAATCCTTGTATCACATTCTATTTCAAATTTTTCCATAATTACTACTCCTTTTCTATTCTAATAATTGAACTACCTGTCATTTCTTTTGGTTTATTTAATCCCATTAAATCTAATAGCGTCGGTGCTACATCTGCTAAAGTTCCTGATTCTATTCCGCTAACCCTGTCTGATACTACAATTACTGGAACATCAAATGTTGAATGAGATGTTATAACTTCTCCTGTTTTTGTATCTATCATCTGCTCACAGTTTCCGTGGTCAGCTATAATTATTGCTTCGCCTCCAAGTTCAACTAGCTTATCCATAACACGTCCAACACAAACATCTAATGTTTCTACTGCTTGTATTGCTGCATCTAGGTTACCAGTATGTCCTACCATATCTCCGTTAGCATAATTTATTACAATTACGTCGTGCTCTTTTTTCTCCATAGCCTCAATTAGCTTGTCTGTTACTTCATAAGCAGACATCTCTGGTTGCAAATCATAAGTAGCAACTTTAGGTGATGGGACAAGTATTCTACTTTCACCGTTATATTCTTTTTCTTCACCACCATTAAAGAAAAAAGTTACGTGTGCATATTTTTCAGTTTCGGCAATTCTAAGTTGAGTATATCCTCTTTTAGCTAAGAATTCACCTAATGTTTCTTTTATTTCTTCTTTTCTAAATGCAACTTTTACATTTTCTAGTGTCTCATCATATTCTGTCATAGATACATATTTTAAAGATGTAAGTTTTCCAGACTTTCTAACAAATGCAGTAAATGCATTATCTGTGAATGCATGAGACAACTCACGTGCTCTATCCGGCCTAAAGTTTGCAAATATAACAGAATCTTTTGATTCTACAAGTCCAACTGGAATATTCTCATCATCAACAATTACAATTGGTTTTATAAACTCATCAAATTCTTGACATTCATATGAGTTTTCAACCGCTCTTTCTGCAGTTTTGAATTGTTTTCCTTCACCAACAGTCATCGCATTGTATGCTTGTTCTACTCTATCCCAACGCTTGTCTCTATCCATTGCATAAAATCTTCCGCATATTGTAGCAATTCTACCAATGCCAAGTTCCTTGCATTTATTTTCTAAACTTCTAATATAATCTATACCTGAAGTTGGAGCAGTATCTCTTCCATCCATAAAAGCGTGTATGTATACTTCAGCTACATTTTCTCTTTTTGCTAGTTCTAGAAGAGCAAATATATGCTCCGTATGAGAATGAACTCCACCATCAGATAAAAGGCCAAATATATGAAGCTTGCTATCATTCCTTTTTACGTGTTCCATTGCATCAAGTAGAATTTTGTTCTTAAAAAACTCTCCACTTTTTATCTTTTCTGTTATTAATGTTAAATCTTGGTATATTACTCTACCCGAACCTATTGTTGTGTGTCCTACTTCAGAATTTCCCATTTGTCCTTCTGGAAGCCCTACACTAAGTCCACTTGTTTTTAAATGTGAATTTGGATATTTCATAATTAACTTATCTATATTAGGTGTTTTAGCAAGCTTAAAAGCATTGCCTGTTTCATCATCATTTAAACCTACACCGTCTAATATCATAAGCATATATTGTTTATCTTTCATATAATCTCCTATTCTTTTGCAGCGTTTATTATTTCTATAAATGTTGGTTTCAAACTTGCACCACCAACTAGTGCTCCATCTATATTTTCCATAGCAAATAATTCTTTTGCATTAGTTTCATTTACACTTCCACCATAAAGTATTCTGATATTTTCTGAAATACTTACACCATATACTTCAGCTACAATATATCTAATAAATGAACATACTTCTTCAGCTTGTTCAGAACTAGCTGTAACTCCTGTTCCTATGGCCCATAATGGTTCATAAGCAATTACTACTTCTTCTACACGTGTAGACTCAATATCTGCTAATGCTTTCTTAACCTGAGTGCGTATTAAGTCTAAATGGATTCCTTGTTGTCTTTCATCTAGTGTTTCTCCTACGCATATTACTGGCATAATATTGGCCTCAATAAGTACTTTAGCTTTTTTATTTACCATTTCATCTGTCTCAGCAAAATATTTTCTTCTTTCACTGTGACCTACAATACAGCACCCTACACCTACATCTTTTAACATTTCTACACTTATTTCACCAGTATATGCTCCTCTAGGCTCAGTATGTACATTTTGAGCGCCAACCATAATATCTGTAGCTTCAAGTATACACGCTGCTGTCTCTATATCTGTAAAAGGTACTGCAAAAGCAACATCTACTGTGTTGTCCTTTACACTCTCTTTTACTATAGTAAGAAGACTTTTAGTCTCCTGACGTGTCATATTCATTTTCCAATTTCCAATAACAATTTTCTTTCTCATATACAGCATCTCCTATTTTATATATTGTTTTACATCTTCGTCTTTTGCCCAGTTTGGTTTTAAATTACTATCTCTAAATGTAAACGTTACTGCTCCACTACCCGTCAACTCCCATTTTCCCATCCAGTAACTAGAAGCCTCAACCCCTATATATGACCAGTCATCCGTTAAAAGAACTTTATTTATTTTTTCTATAGCAGATTTTAGTTCGCTATCATTAGTAACAGTTCCATCTAGTAGTTTGTTTGCAACACCTAATTCTATTTTAGCACACAAGCCCAAAAACTCTTCCTTTTTTCCTTCTGCTTCATATGCGCTTTTTACTTTTAACATATCGTTTGAAGAAACAACCTCAATATCTTGGTCTGGTACAATTGGTTTGTTTTCATTGTATGAAGACACAACGACACTTATAGCAATAGTAACTATTGCTATAAGTATCGCTACAAAAATATATATATGTTTGTCTTTTAACATAAATATTCCCCTTGATTTTTTTATTCCTTATCATTTAATGCTACAATTCCAGGAAGTTCTTTTCCTTCCATAAATTCTAGCGATGCTCCTCCACCAGTTGACACGTGTGTCATTTTATCCTCAAGCCCCGCTTTTGCAACAGCTGATGCACTATCTCCACCACCTATTACAGTTATGGCATTACTTTCTGCCATAGCCTTTGCTATAGAATTTGTACCAACTGCAAATTTAGCAAATTCAAATACGCCAACAGGTCCATTCCAAACAACAGTACCCGCATCAGCTATAATTTTTGTATATTCTCTTATTGCCTCAGGTCCAATATCTAGTCCTTGATATCCGTCTGGTATATTATTTGATTCTACTATTATGCATTCTGCATCTTCTTTAAATTCTCTGGCTGCCACACTATCTTTTGGAAGTACTAGTTTCACACCTTTTTTACTAGCTTTTTCTATTATTTCAAGTGCTGTATCTAGTTTATCCTCTTCTACTAGCGAACTACCAACATTACCACCCCTAGCTTTTATAAAAGTATATGCCATAGCTCCACCAATTAAAATAGTATCTACCTTTTCCATCAAATTTAAAAGTACTGCTATCTTACTTGAAACTTTTGCACCACCAATTATTGCTACAAGTGGTCTTTTAGGATTATCTATTGCATCTCCTAATGCTTTTAGTTCCTTTTCAATTAAGAAACCACAAACAGCTGGTAAATGTTTTGCAACTCCTTCGGTAGACGCGTGTGCTCTATGTGCAGTACCAAAAGCATCGTTTACATATATTTCTGCTAGAGTTGCAAGTTCACGCGCAAAGCTTTCATCATTTGCTTCTTCTTCCTCAAATTTTCTTACGTTATCTAATAATACTACATCACCTGGTTTCATATTATCTATAACTTTTCTAACACTTTCTCCTATAACTTCTTCTAGTAAAGGTATCTCTTTATTTAAAAGTTCTGAAAGTCTTTTTGCTACCGGTCTAAGACTTAGTTTCTCCTTAGTCTTACCAATATGTGAACAAAGAATTACCTTTGCATTATTTTCTATAAGGTAGTTAATTGTTTTTAAAGATTCTCTAATTCTTTTATCATTAGTGATAGTTGTTTTAGTTTCTATATCTAGTGGTACATTAAAGTCACATCTAACTAAAACTTTTTTATTTTCTACATTTATATCTTGTACGCTTTTCTTATTCATACTAACTCCTTATTTAAACATAACCTCTTTATAATCTAACCCTATTATTTATTATTTATTATTTATTATTTATTATTTATTATTTATTATTTATTATCTACTTCATACATATGTGATACTAAATCTAGGACCTTGTTTGAATAACCCCATTCGTTATCGTACCAAGCAACAAGTTTTACAAATGTATCTGTTAGAGCAATACCTGCTTTTACATCGAATATACTTGTATGTGGGTCGTGTATAAAGTCTGAAGATACAACAGCATCTTCTGTATAATCCATAATTCCTTTAAGTTCACCTTGACATGCTTCTTTTACAGCTTTAACTATTTCATCATAAGTTGCTGGTGTATTTAATGTACATGTTAAGTCTACAACAGATACATCTAAAGTTGGTACTCTAAATGACATACCTGTAAGTTTACCATTAAGTTCTGGTATAACTTTACCAACAGCTTTAGCTGCTCCTGTTGATGATGGTATAATATTGTATGTTGCTGCCCTACCACCTCTCCAGTCTTTTTTAGATGGTCCGTCAACTGTTTTTTGAGTCGCAGTAACAGAATGTACTGTAGTCATAAGACCTTCTTTTATTCCAAATTTTTCATGAACTACTTTAGCTAAAGGTGCTAAACAGTTTGTTGTACAAGAAGCATTAGATACTACATTCATATCTTTAGTGTAGTCTTTATGGTTTACTCCCATAACAAACATTGGAGTATCTTTTGTTGGAGCAGAAACCACTACTTTTTTAGCTCCACCTACAAAGTGTTTTGAAGCACCTTCCATTGATGCAAATACTCCTGAAGATTCTACTATATATTCGGCCCCAGTCTCTTTCCAAGGTATTTCAGATGGTTCTTTACAGTTGTACACAACTATCTTTTTACCATCTACCATAATACCGTCATTAAGTACTTCAATTTCTTTATTTAGTTTTCCATGTATTGTATCGTATTGTAACATATATCTCATATATTCAAGGTCTATAAATGGGTCGTTTATTGCTACAACATCTATATCCTCTCTTTCAAAAGAAGCTCTCATTACAAGTCTTCCTATTCTTCCAAATCCGTTAATTCCTACTTTTATCATAAATATAACCTCCTATATGATATGTGTATATTCTATAATACTACTATACATTTTGCAATACTTTCGAGTTTTTTATAACTCAAATTTAATATTTTTGTAATATACGACTTTATACGACAAAAGGAGCTTTTTTGCTCCTTATTTGTACGTATCTTCAATCCACACTAATGGTGGCTGTTTTCCATTTACTAAATCTACAACCGTAAATATTTCCAATGCTAAAAAGCAAATCATAAATATTATGAATAATGTTAAAACTACCTTTTTCATTTGTTTACCCCTTAAATCTAATAATTTATTTGTTCTACTTCTGTTAAGTAATATCCACCTTTCTCTTTCTTTAGTGTATATCTAAATATTGGCATAATATTAGAATATGTCTTTAGCCACATCTCTTCGTTATACATAAATGTATAATTATCGAAAACATGAATCAAATCATTTCCATCTTTATCTCCAACAATTACTTGCACCTTTGCATTTTCATAACTTACATCTCCGAATTCATCCTGTGTTATAGAATCTTCATCATATGAATAACCACCTATTAATGTATATGTATACACATAATATGCATCATCTGTTTCAGTAGCATTCTTAAATATTTGGTATTCAAATATACCTTCATATCCTACTGGTATTACAGCGTAAGATTTAGCCTCTTTAGAATAATAGAAAAGCGATTTTGCAACCTCAGGTTCAGAAACTTCATCTTTATTTATACTTGCTTTTTCACCAAATATTTTTTTAACCATATTGTCTACATTAGTTACACTAAAATCTATATTTTCATTTGTGTCTATAATTTTGCTCATAACAGCATCTAGCACAAATGTGCTATCAAAGGGAGCTAGACCTTCTGTATAAACCTTAGGTATAAAATTAAATAACTCTTGTTGCTTTTTCTTAGATATTTCTTTTTCGTTATCTTCTACCTTAGAGGGTGCACCTGTTATATTTTCTACTTGGTTGTTATTATTTACGCCAGCATTCCCCTCATTTGGTTGGTCATCTGAAGAAATAAATACAATAAGTCCTATAACTAAAGCTATTATTAAAACACATACTGTTATTGCTGCTAATCTTTTTTTCAATTTGTTACCTCCTAGTAAGCCCACATTCCCGTTTTATTTTCTCTGGCTTTCTTTTGTATCTTAGTAAACTCATCAACATATTTTACATTTGGTGGATAAGTAGCCAGCTTTGCGTACCCTTTTTCAAGCAAAACTTTATTATACATTTGCCCATCTACATATGCATATGCTAAAAGCCTACCATATTTATCCCTCTGTTCAACATCAAATTCGATTTGAACTTTTTTACCTGTTAACATTTTCTTTGAATAGTTTGAAACAGCCTCTCCGAATTCCGTATTTTTCTCCTCATTTGGATGAACACTTTCTGGAGTATCTATCCCAATAAGTCTTACCTTCTCATTTTTACCATTATAATCTATAACAAGCGTATCTCCATCAACTACTCTTACTACATCATAATAACTAGATTCGTTAATATTAAATGTTTGTTCATCCGTATAATTCTCATTCTCATTTGTGCTTAAATATTCACCAATATCTATTATTTCAAATCTATCTAATAAAAACGCCACGGCTATAACAATAGCGCTTGTTATAATTCCTGTAATTTGTTTTTTCAATTTTCGTTTCATACTTTTCCTCTCGTTTATACTATCACAAACGTATTGTTTTTTCAACTAAATTTTACCTATTAATACAAATAAATATTCTACATCTGCTACTATTGCATTATTTTTTATATAATATATAATTGTTGTGGTGATAAAATGATATATTTGTATTTTTCAATATATGTTGTATTAATAAATATAATTGGATTTTTCGTTATGAAATTAGATAAAAACAAAGCCAAATCTGGCAAGTACAGAATAAGTGAAAAGGCTATATTTGTTATAGCTCTAATTTTAGGTGGTATTGGTGTGTACTTGGGAATGTATAAGTTTAGACACAAAACCAAACATTTAAGCTTTACTGTAGGCATTCCTGTGTGTATCATAATTAACGTATTTACTACTTATTATATCATCTCAAAAGATTTGCTTTTAATTTTAACAAATTATTTAAATTTATAATAAAATATGTATTAAAAAATCACTTCATACACATAATTGTATTAGGTGATTTTTTTGGATAATTTAGTAACGTATAAAAAGATTATAATAATAGCGTGTATAGTTTCTATACTATTAGGTGTGTTTCTACATTTTGCATACGACCTTTTAGGGCAAAATGCAATTGTAGGATTATTTGCCCCTGTAAACGAAAGTGTATGGGAACATTTAAAACTTATACTTATTCCTTTTACACTGTTTAGTATAGGTTTTTACTTTTACACTAAACAAAAATTCTCCAACTTACTACTTGTTACTCTTTTTGGTAACATAGTTGGAATGTTTGTTGTAACAACATTATATTATCTAGGCAATACTATTTTTGCTGAGGATAATATGGTATATAACATTATTATTTATGCAATTGGTGTTATGAGTTCTTATCTTATACTATACTTTGGAATATATAACAAAGATTTCATAGATGAAACTAAAGGCTCAACAATAGTTGGCGCCTGTGCTTTAGCTTTGCTTTTTACAATATTTGTAACAAATACTTTTTCTCCTATAAAATTAGATATAACAAAAGACCCTGTTACTAAAACATATGGCATAGATAAAAGGGTGTAAAAATAAACAGTTTAACGCAAAATAACGTTAAACTGTTTATTTTTAATATGTCCAACCCGCTTCTGACGATCCAATAACTTGAATGTCCGGAGCTAGAGAAACTACCGCTCTCACATAAGCCCCATCACCATACATAGCGCCATCAGAAAACCAAACTGGTACAGAATATATCTTCTCGGCACTAATATATCGCAAGCCAAACTCCGCCTTGCCCCCCATCGAAGGAATCATTGAATAATCTGCAGATATATATGATGAATCAGCAAGCCAATAGTATGCATCATATAGCAGATTCTCATGAGGGCTTCCAAATATCATTAACGATGCTTTCTCTGTTAATTGCAAATCTTCTTGGCCGTACATATAAAAATCACTTTTTAGTTTTACCGTTGATGTACTCACACCAAACTTGTTTCCATCATAATAATGGAAACCATTATTATGTGTTGCGCTTAAGGTCCCCTTCGAACTATTCGTAGACGTATAATCCCACCTACTTGTTGTTTCATTATATTTATATGTTACTTCATTTCCATATTCGTTTATTTTTCCTTTGCCGTATGTTGTTTTATCAAAACCAGTTACTTTATCTATATCTTGTAGAGTTATACTTCTAGCTCCTGTAGCTCCTCTACCTTGTCCCAACGGCTTGCATATTTCGTCTAATTTTTGTGTAAAATTCAGCCAAAGTTTTTGTGATTCATTAAAATCAGACGAAGAAACAGCTAAACCGTTACTCCAAAAATCATTAAAGGTCACTATTAAGAGCTCGCCTTTTTCACTTGTCCCTAGCACTTTCCACTCCCCATTATAGTTCGTTCCCGTTGCTATGTATTCTATATTATCCCCAATTTCTAATACAGTCTTTCCTCTTTTTACTGTAAGCCCATCTTGGATCCATCCATTTGCTACTTCTACCCCATTTGTTGTTACTATTATTCCATATTTATCTGTATCTACTTTGTTGTCCTCTAGAGCTTTATCTACCGCATCTTGAAATTCTTGTTGTGTTTTTGCTCCATTTGCATATGCTTCTGCCCATGCCATTTGTGTTAGCTCTTTTATTGTGGCATAATTTGTATTATCTACAGCTTCACTTGCTTTATCTATTATTCCACTGTTGTTTAATGTTAGTACTATTGCTCCTGCTAATATTACCATTACTATTATTGTTATTACCAGTACTATTAATGATATACCCTGTTTTGTTTTCATATTTTTTTACCTCTTCCTTTCTTTTGTATAACCATTTGTTTTGCAATTATAATTTATCACATATCGTTTTAATTGTAAATATATTATTTACATTTTTACTATTACTTATTAT
>JAZSRF010000072.1:0-18396 GCA_045538335.1 Clostridia bacterium
GTTAAGCCCTACGATGCCGAAGATACTCATATGGGGAAAATAGGGGGTTGCCAATTTTTATATAATCCTCAATAGCTCAGTCGGTAGAGCGCTCGGCTGTTAACCGATAGGTCGTTGGTTCGAGTCCAACTTGAGGAGCCAAAAAGTAGGTGTATGCCTACTTTTTATTTATGCCCATGTACCTTTGAAAGTAGGTAAAATGGGCGTTTTTGCAATTTTAGTGATTTACAAATGTACACAGAGTACTTTCAAAGGTACACGAATTGCATTACTAACTGCATTACTTTTGAGAATAATGTATAGATTTATGAGTAAAAATAGTGTATAATTATTAAAATATTTGATGGAGGAATATAATATGGAAAATTATTTTATAATACACGGTTCTTTTGGTAGTCCGTATTCAAATTGGCTTAGTTGGTTACATGATTTCATAGAAGAAGATGGAAAACAAGTTTATGTGCCAGATTTCCCTATTGGAGTTGGATATCAAAACTATGAAAATTGGAGTAAATTACTAAAAGTTTATTTAGATTTAGGATTAATAAACGAAAATACAACTATAATAGGTCATAGTATTGCCCCAGTATTTATATCTAAATTTTTAGTAGAAAACAAAATAAAAGTAAAGAAACTTATATTTGTATGTGGTTTTAATAATTATTTAGGTATAAATGAAGAATATGATGCAGTTAATAACTCAATGTATTTTGACAATTTAGAAGATATAAAACAATATGCAAAAGAGATTATATGTTTTTATTCTGATAATGATCCTTATGTTACATACGAAGTAGAAAAAGAGTTTGCAGATACTATTTCAACAGAACAAATTGTATTAAAAGGAGCAGGGCATATAAACTCAGAAACTGGATACGAAACATTTGAAGATATAGTACATTATTTATAGCTGGATGCATTACTATTGCATTACGGCAAATAATGACAACTTACAAAATGTAGTAATATCAACAATTACAAGTTACAAGGTCGTAATGATGTGACGCTTGAGGAGCCAAATAGCGGGTCGTTAGACTCGCTTTTTCGTTGCTTTTTAATGCCGTTTGTGATAAAATATTTTGAGTAGTTCTAATAAATTCTAAAGTTAATACTTAAGGAGGTAAATTATGAATTTCTGGAAGAAGTTATTTGGTGTTTTTAAATGTGCATTTTGTTCTAAAAAGGGATGCGGAGTAAGATATCAGCTGGGAAACAGAAGCTATTATTCTCATTTGGGATTTGTTCGAGTGACTTGTCCTAAAAAGATAAAGGGGTATAGCTATCTTCCTACAACATCTGAGATATGTGGACATATTAAGGAACAAATCACTGGGAAACAAGATAAGGAGCAATAATGATTATAACAAAATTTGGTTTTACATATGAGCAACCATCTTTAGTTAAAACAGGAAATGTTTTTTCTAGAGCACAAGGAAGTAGGGAAAATATTGAGCGGTTGATTGAAAGTACAGGGGTTGTAGGTTTTATAGAGCCTAACGTTGCTCAAACAGGAGTGATGCTAGATGTAGATAGCCTTGATGCAGCACTTGCATTAAATCCATGGAATGCAGATTATACGAAGTGCGATGCACTTCACGTTAGTAAAGAGTTTTTAAAAGATAACAATTTTGCGCTTTTTGCAAGAAGCGCTGATTGTATGATGTTAAGCTTGCTTTCTAATCAAGACGTGTATTTGCTCCATTTAAGTGTAGAAAGTATAAATAACGGCGTTTTAGAGCATTTGAAAGGCATAGATGTTAGCAATGATTATCTTGCAATTGAGGGCCCGTGTATTTCCGCAAAAGAATATTACTTGTATGGCGATGAATATATTGAAAGAAAGACAAGTAATTATTCTAAATGGGGATATATGGATAAAACATTTTTTGATGATAAGGGCTTACATGTGAGTATTCGAGCTATTGCAAGAAGTGTTCTGAATGGAATCGGTGTTTCTATGGTGTTAAAAGATAAAAGGTGTACATTTTCACATTCAAGCTTAGGTTCTAACAGAAGACAAGGAACAAGTCGCCATGATAATGTGGTAATTATTAAGTAATAGGTAGGGAAAAATCCCTACCTATTTATTGTATAAACATCAAGAGTATACGTAGTATGTAATAATAGATATTGAAAAATAATAGCATATATGGTAAAATCTATGTGCTAGGTGAGATTATGTATAAAAATTATATTAAACCCTTGCTGGACTTTGTAATTGCACTAGTTCTATTTGTTATATTGTTACCAGTAATGTTAATCACAATTATAATAACAATAATAGATTTAGGTTTTCCAGTATATAACAGGTTAAGAAAAAGGGAAGGAAAAAACAAAAAGACCTTCATAATGTATAAAATTAGAACAAAAACAAATCCTACAAAAGCTAACGGATATAAAGAAGAATATACAAAGGTGAGTAGGATTATAGATAGATTTAGGCTAAATGAAATACCACAGCTTATAAATGTAATAAAGGGAGATATGTCACTAGTAGGGCCAAGACCTTTTATTCCTGGAGAAGAGTTGCCGGAGGGAAGAATAAGCGAAAAGAGATATAAAGTAAGACCAGGAATAACGGGGCTTGCTCAAGTAAATGGTGGTAGAGCTATAAGACACAAAGAAAAATTAAGATATGATGAAATATATTATGATAATCTTTCTTTCAAGATGGATTTAAAAATAATACTTAAAACCATTTATGGAGTTATATTTCATAAATTAGATGAAACTTAATAAACATATAATTAAGGAGTTAATATGCAAGAGATAATTATTGAAATAATGAATCAGTTTGGATATATTGGAATATGTTTGCTAATACTTGTAGAAAACGTATTCCCCCCAATACCATCTGAAGTAATATTAACATTTGGTGGTTTTATGACTACTCAGTCTGAAATGTCTGTATTAGGAGTGATTGTAGTATCTACAATAGGTTCGGTTCTTGGTGCAATAATACTTTACCTAGTAGGACGTTTAATAAATAAAGACGTAATTGAAAAATGGTTAGATGGTAAAGTAGGTAAAATACTTAGATTTAAACGTGAAGATGTAGAAAAAGCGAACTGTTGGTTTGAAAAAAAAGGAAAATGGACAGTGTTATTTTGTAGGTGTGTACCAATTGTTAGAAGCTTAATATCTATTCCTGCGGGTATGTCAAAAATGGCATTTACACCATTTATACTTTTAACAACACTAGGTTCTGCACTTTGGAATACAGTACTTGTTATACTAGGAAACGTAGCAGGAAATTCATGGGAAAAGATATCTCATATTATTGACAAATTTTCTGATGTTATATTAATAGTATTAATAGTAGCATTAATAGCTTTCTTAGTATGGCATTTTACAAAGAAAGATAAAAAAGACATTAAAACTAAATAGAATAATAAATATAGCGATACAAGTTGAAGTATCGCTATATTTGTATCTTTATCATTTTCCCTTTTGTAGTTATAAATCCGTCATCTTTTAAATATTTTAGTTCTCTCATCATAGCAGCACGGTCTATACTTAAATAATCTGCTAAATCTGTGTAAGTAAAAGGTAAATATATTACTTTGGATGAAGTTTTTTTAGTTATTGTTTCAAAGTATTTTAAAAGTTTGTCTCTAATAGTTCTCTTGGTAAGTATTTCTATCCTTTCGTTTTGGTTATAAATTCTTTTAGAAAGTATTTGTATCATATTTTGTATTATGGTATTGTGGTGTGCGCAATTGTTCTTACATCTGTTTATTATATGGTCGTAGTCTAAAAACATTATTTCAGAATCTTGTTTGGCCTGTACTGAAATTTCTCCTTCTATTGTATTTGAAAATACGTCTCCGAATATTTCTCCTGGACCATACTCTATCAATATAGTACGGTTTCCGTTATAATCAAAACGTAGAAGTTGAGCTGAACCGGACACAACAATTCCTATTGTACCTGCATTTTTTGTATTAGATAAAACGGTTTGGTCTTTATTGTAAAAAATATTTTTTATCTTAAAACATTTTACAATTTTTTCAAATTCTTGTTCTGTCAAAGCGTTGAATAAATCACAGTTAACCATAAAAAATCTCTCCTAAATATTAATAAAATTATACAGCAAATTTGTTGCATTTGCAACAGAATTAATAAGTTTTAATGATAAAATAATATTAAGTTAAGGTGATGCAAATGAAGATTGTAAAAAGAGATGGAAGAATTGTAGAATATGATTCAGACAAAATAAGAATCGCTATTAATAAAGCAAATAAAGAGGTTCCAGAAGAATGTATGGTATCTACAAGAGAGATAGAAAACATTATTAAGTATATTGAAAAGCTTAGAAAAAAGAGAATGCTAGTTGAAGATATACAAGATATTATAGAAGAGAAACTTATGAGTCTTGGAAAATATGAACTAGCAAAAAGATATATAATTTATAGATATACCAGGGCATTAGTTAGAAAAGCAAATACGACAGACGAAACAATTCTGTCTTTAATAAAGAACGGGGACAAACAAGTTATAGGGGAAAGAACTAATAGAAACATAAAAATGGCTGCTACTCAAAGAGACCTAATAGCGGGAGAGATTTCTAAAGATATAGCTAAGAGAATGTTAATACCAGAAAAGATATCTAACGCACATAATGAAAAAAGTATATACTTTCATGATTTGGATTACTTTTTACAACCAATAATAAACCGTTGCTTAATAAACATTGGAGATATGCTAGAGAATGGTACTGTAATGAATGAAAAATATATAGAGTCTCCTAAGTCTTTTCAAGTCGCATGTACAGTAATGACACAAATAATTGCTCTAGTTGCAAGCGGCCAATACGGAGGACAATCTATTGAAGTTAAACATTTAGGAAAATATCTTAGGAGAAGTTATGAGAAACATAAATCTAATTTAGAAGCCAAATATTTAGGGGCGTTATCTAATCAACAAATAGAAGAGATAGCAAAGGATAGGACGAAAGAAGAATTAACGTCAGGAGTTCAAACAATACAATATCAAATTAATACACTTATGACGACTAGTGGCAAACCTCCTTTTGTAACATTATTTTTAAATCTTGATGAAGACGACGAATATATAGAGGAAAATGCTAGCGTTATAGAGGAAATATTAAAACAAAGGATAAAAGGAATTAAAGATAAAAGTGGCAACTATGTAAGTTTAGAATTTCCAAAGCTAGTATATGTTTTATCCGATAACAATTTAAAGGAAGATTCTAAATACTATAATATAACAAAACTCGCTATAGAATGTTCTTTAAAACAAGGTTATCCACATTATATTTCAGCAAAGAATATGAGAGAAAACAATAAGAATAACGTATTTAGCCCAATTGGAGCAAGAGAGATATTGCCACTTTGGAAGGATGAGAAGAACAAACATAGTTATACAGGTAGATTTAGTCAAGGGACGGTAAGTATAAATTTACCACAAATTGCGTTAGAAGCGGATAAAGATATAGACAGATTTTGGACATTGTTAGAAGAAAGATTGGCCTTATGTTTCGAAGCGTTAATGTGTAGGCACTATTCACTTCTTGGTACAAGTTCAGACATATCACCAGTACATTGGCAATATGGAGCAATAGCAAGACTTGAGCCGGGAGAAAAAATAGATAAGTATTTAAAAGATGGTTATTCAACGTTGTGCCTAGGCTATGTAGGGCTTTATGAAGTATCAAAACTTATGACAGGAAAGTCTCATATACACGACGAAGGGAAAGAGTTTGCAATAGAATTGATGAAAAAACTAAGAGATGCTTGTCAAAAATGGACTCAAGATACACATTTGGCCTTTTCGCTATATGCCACAAGTGATAGAATCATTGCAAAAGAATTTATAACTTATGACAAAGAAATGTATGGAAAACAAAAAGATATAACAGATAAAGAGGCATATACAGATTCATATCAAATAACAGATAAAGAGATAACAATAGATGAAAAACTAAAAGTAGAAAGTGAATATGAAAAACTATCTTTTGGTGGAGGAATATCTATTATACAAATTAACAATGATAATGCGCAAATAATAAGTGAAACACTAGATAAGGCATATAATTCGGTTCAATATTTTGAATTAAGAAAGTACGAAAACTAATATCACAGTTTACAATTATATTAAATAAAATTGTAACTATAAAGTAATAGAGTGGTGGTTAAAATAATATATGAATTTATTATTTAAACAAACATTAGATATACGAAGTACTTTAGAGTTTTTGGAAAAAATTGTAGCATTGAAACTAAAAAGTGCTTAATATATAATCAAACAAACAAAAGAAAAGGGTAGGAAGAATTACAAAGAAGGGGGACGTATATATGAAAGTTATTAAAAAAACAAAAAAAGTTGATGCAACAGATTTTGCATTAATGGTTGATTCTACAAACAATCTTGAAAGACAAGAGTTTGATAAATCAAGAATTACAAAAGCTTTAGTAAAAGAAGCTGGGTGTACAGAAAGTGTAGCAGAAGACGTGGCAAATGCCGTTGAAGAAAAATTAGCGGCTTCAAAATTAGAAGTAGTAACAACATCGTTTATTAGATCTATGGTAAATATGGTGTTGCTTGAAAAAGGATTAGACAAAGAACTTAAATCTAATTCTGATGTAACTATTCCATTTTATGATGTAACACAAATAATAGAACATCCAAACAAAGAAAATGGGAATACAACTCATTGTCCGGAAAGTGTAAATTTAACTTTAGCAGAAAGAGTGTTAAAAGAGTATGCTTTAAATGAAGTGTTTGATGCAGATATTTCAAAAGCACATTTGGCAGGAGATATACACATACACGATCTTGGTATGATAGATAGATTTTATTGTTCAGGTCACTCTCCAGAGTATGTAAAAAAGAACGGATTAAGAAATATACCAGCTATACCAAATGCTTCTAAACCAGCAAATAGCGCGTATGTACTTGCTCGTCATATTTGTTCAATTACACAATTCTTATCTGGACAATTTGCAGGAGCAATAGGCTGGGAAGCGGTAAACGTATTCTTTGCACCACTACTAGAAAACAAACCATATAAAGAGATAAAACAATTAGCTCAAACACTTGTATTTGACTTATCTCAACTTGCAGGCGCAAGAGGTGGACAAGTTTCATTTACAGACTTTAACGTATATGCAAATATACCAAACCATTATAAAGATGTGTATGCAATGGTTGAAAAGGGTAAATTTGTTGTTCAAGATTATCTAGAAGATAGATATTATTTTGATACAAGAGAAGAAGCTAAACAGTTTGCTGAAGAAAATGGTTACAAAATACTTACATATAAAGATTTCGCTAAAGAATCTAAATTATTTGCTAAAGCTCTTTTGGATGTTGTAGAAGAAGGAGATGCAGATGGAATGCCATTTGCATTCCCTAAGATTAACTTCCATATAAACGAAGAAAGCTTTACGGACCCAGATACAAAAGCATTACTTATGAAAGCGTGTGTCGCTTCAAGTAAGAGTGGATGCCCATATTTCATTTTTGATAGAAATGCTTGTTCAGTATCTCAATGTTGTAGATTAAAAATAGACTTTACAGAAAAGGATATGGAACTTATTAAAACACCAGAAGAATTAAGATTTGTTGGTGGACAAAATGTTTCAATAAACTTACCAAACATTCCTTTAAAAGTTGGAACTGACGAAGCAGCTGTATACAAAGAAATAGAAGATAGAATGGATTTAGCTTGTCGTGCCCACATAATACGTAGAGATTATCTAGTAAGAGTTGCAAATAGAGAAGGAACACCACTTAAATTCTATTTCAATGGAATGGATGGAAAACCATATATAAGAGTAGATCAAATTTCTTGGCTTGTTGGTATAGTCGGACTTAACGAACTAGTATATAATATGATAGGACAAGAGTTGCACGAATCTGACGAAGCTTACCTAAAAGGATTAGAGATAATTTCTTTTATGAATAAGAAAACTAAAGAAATGGAGAAAAAATATAATATCCATTTAAAACTAGAAGAAACTCCAGCTGAAAGTACGGCAGGAAGATTCGCGAAACTAGACATTAAACGTTATGGAGATAAAGCTTTCCATAAAGAAAATGAATTTGGTGTATATTATACAAACTCTATACACTTTGCAACAGACAGTGATGTGGACTATATAACGAGACTACAAAAACAATCTAAATTCCATACATTAGTAGAAGCGGGAAGTATGATACATATTTGGGGTGGAGAATATAACCCAGACCCTAAAGCAATATACAAACTTTTAGAAGATACTTGGTATAAAACAAAATGTGTACAATGGGTATTATCTCCTGAATACACATACTGTAAAGATTGTAGAAAGAAAACTAATGGTATTCATGATAATTGTCCAAGTTGTGGTAGTGAAAATGTAAGAGGACTTACAAGAATTACAGGTTACTATGTATTCTTAGACAAATTTAATTCAGGAAAAAGAGCAGAATTTGCAGATAGAAAAAGAGAAGCTATAAAATAGTATTAGGAGGTTATTATGTTCAAACTATACACTCAAGAGAATTGCCCAAATTGTGAAGAATTAAAGTTATTCTTAAAAGAAAAGGGGATAAGCTACGATGAAGTAGATGTAAATAACGATACAAAAGCTCGTGCATTTATGATAATGAATGACTTAGAAACAACACCGGCACTTACTATGAATGATAATATAATTGTAGGTGATGTAATGGATATGAAATCTAGAATAGAAAGCATGTTATGATAAAGCACGTAATATGGGCAAGTATGATAGATTATCCTGGTCAAACTGCTACAGTTTTATTTACAGGAGCATGTAATTTTAATTGCGATTACTGCTATAACAAAACATTAAAACAGGCAGAGAATAAGATTTTTGATAAAGTCATACTTCCAAAATTGTTGGAAAGACAAGATTTTGTAAATCATGTGATATTATCTGGTGGTGAACCTACTATAGATAAAGAATTTGAATATATTTTAGATACATTGAATAAACACGGGTTTATAGTAGGGGTTCACACTAATGGTTCTAATCCAGATAAGATAATAAACAATATAGATAAAACAGATTATTTGGGTATAGACATAAAAACAAGTTTCGATAAATATGATATAGTAGCAGGAACAAAAACAAATGTGGATAATGTGAAAAAAACAATTGAATACGTTGTACAAAGTGGAAAGAATTATGAGTTTAGAACAACGTTATTTCCAAGAGATGTAAATGAAGAGGATGTTTTAAATATAGCAAAATATCTAAAACAAATTGGTGCTAAAAAGTATCACTTACAGCAATTTTATCCAGTAAATGGTGCAGAAAATATTCCGTCCTACTCAGAAGCTACAATCAAAGAATTTACAAGAAAATGTAATGCAATAATTCCAACAGTATTAAAAACAAAGTAAAGAGGTAGAGGTTATATGAAAGGTTATAGATTAAATCCAGATAGAGAATATGTAGATAAAATAATTACAGGTACATTAAGAAAAGATGGACATTGTCCTTGTAGAATAAATTCAGATGAAACAACACTTTGTCCTTGTGATAAGTTTATTTCTGAAGGTCAATGCTGCTGTAAGTTATTTGTTCCAATTGAGGATTAATAAAAAGCACTTCAACATATTAAGTTGAAGTGCTTTTATATAGTTATTCAATTAGTTCAAAAAACTTTTGAAAGTCGCCTTGTTCCATACCAATAGGACATTTGTCGTTTGTGGAAGGCCAATGGCTAACAGGAGCAGCGGACTCGTTAGTGCTATTCTTCGCTTGGTACAAGCGTACGATAGATACATGGAATCCAGCGATGAGTTCGGCGTTATAGATGCTGTTCATTCCTACAGGACCACTAATGATTTCGAAGGCAATGACTTTTTCGAGAAGTTCTTTAGGAATTTGACGGATTACTTCGCCAACGCTGGGTTTAAAGAAGCCGTAATATCCCCAACGATGCAACATTTTGATATCTGTCAAAACAGAGAGTTCGTCAAAATCAACGTATTCTGCGTATTCTGTGTAGTTTCTACGTTCTTTGAGCCAAGTATAAGCAGTATTTGTCAATTCTTTCTCAGACAACTTGCGTAAATAACAGGGCGTTCCGCTTTTGTGGACGATGGGCTTAATGGTAGCATACCATTTTGAGATTTCTTCGATACTCATTTCAGGAATTTCAAATTTCTGTTCCATAATTTTCTCCTTGCATTAGCAATAAGTATTTGCGTGTAACGCATATGAGTATTATAACAAAAAAATAAGCTAAAGTCAATGTTATGTAAATTAAAGCCGGGTGATAAAAATAAAGTGTGGTTAAATACCACACTTATAACAATAAATAATATTTATTATTTAGAAGTACTTCCGAATCCGCTAATTCTTTCACCTTCAGCTACATCATTATCTGTAGTCATGTATTTCATAAATATTGCTTGTCCTACTACATCACCTTTTTTAATTTCTAATGGTTCTGTGAAGTAGTTATAGAATGCATAACAAAACGCTCCATCATTATCTGGATTGCCATAAAAGTCTGCATCTATAATACCAACACTATTTGCTAAAACTAATCCTTTTTTGAATGGGTTAGAGCTTCTATTGCAAAGCATTAAATATTCATCGTTTTGCATATATGCTTTTATGCCAGTTTTAACTAAAGTTGGCTTTGAACCAAATGTAAATGGTGGTATTATGCAGTCTTCTGCAGCACACACGTCATATCCTGCAGAATATTTAGTTTTTCTTACAGGCATTATTATATCGTGGTTTTCAAACCCTTTGGCTATTTCAAATCCTCTTAATCTTTCCATATATATTTCCTCTTTTCTTTAATTTATATTTCTTAATGCTTCGATTCTTTTTTCGATTGCTGGATGTGTAGACCATAAGTCAGATTTCTTTTCTTTTAATGGATTAGAAATGTACATATGAGCAGTAGATTTATTGGCTGCTTCTAAAATATCTGGATCTCCAGAAATTTTTTGCAAGGCAGATATTAGTCCGTCTGGATTTCTTGTTATTTCTATAGCTGAAGCGTCAGCTAAATACTCTCTTTTTCTAGATATTGCAAGTTGCATTAGTGTTGCAAATATAGGTGAAAGTATTAAGAATAGTATGGCTATTATTGCAACTATTGCGTTTCCACCATTGTCATCATCTCTGCTACGACTTCCTCTAAAAGCTATTCTAGTAAAGAAATCTGAAAGGATTACAACAAATCCAACAAATACAGAAACAACAGTAGATAATAATATATCATAGTTTTTTATATGAGACAGTTCATGTGCTATAACACCCTCTAGTTCATATTTGTTTAATTTTTCTAGAAGGCCTGTTGTAACGCAAATAACAGCGTTTTCTGGGTTTCTACCAGTGGCAAAAGCGTTTGGACTACCATCTTGTATAACATACAACTTTGGTTTTGGAAGCCCAGAAGCAATACATAAATTTTCTAATATAACACTTAATTGTAAATCTTGCTCTCTAGTAGCAGGTCTTGCACCATTAAGTCCAAGTACCATTTTATCACAGTTGTAATATGAAATTATGGCAGGAAGTATAGAGAATACAAGCGCAATTGGAATAGAAATCGCTCCCAAATCGTTGTATATACATACGCAGTATACACCCACCATAATAACAATAATAAACAGTGATACTATAAAGAAAGAAGATATTTTGTTTTTTCTAACACTTTGTAGTATCATTTTTCACCTCTAGAATGAAACTTTAACTGGTTCTCTTTCTGCTTCATTAGTTACTTCAAAGAAAGATTTTGGAGCAAATTTGTTAGCACCAAACATTGAAACAACTATATTGTTTGGGAAAACCATAAGTTTTTCATTGTACATTTGAACAGTATCGTTATAGAATTGTCTTGCATAAGCAATTTTATCTTCTGTTCCTGTTAGTTCTACTTGTAAAGCAGCGAAGTTTTGGTTTGCTTTAAGTTCAGGATAGTTTTCAGCTAATGCAAATAATCTGCTCATAGCTCCTTCAAGCATTCCTTCCGCTTTTGCTGAACCTTCAACAGAACCGTTAGCAGCAACATATTGGTTTCTTGCTTCTATAACTTTTTCTAAAGTTTCAGATTCATGTTTGGCATAACCTTTAACAGTTTCTACTAAATTTGGTATTAAATCAAATCTCCTTTTTAGTTGTGTATCTATTTGTGCCCAAGCATTTTCAGTTCTTAGTTTAAGTGAAACTAATGAATTGTATATGCCAACAACAAATAATATTAAAACAACAACTACTATTAATATAATCCAAAAAATTGTCATAAAACATACCTCCTAATACTTGTATTGTAACATTTACGCCTTGAATTTGCAATAAATTTTTGTATTATTATTTGTACTTGTACATAATATTATTAAAATTTAATATATATGTAATAAACAAGAAAAGTGTGACCACAAATCACATAATTATTATATGAAAAAATATGTATAATATTGTGAGATATATTAGTTTTATATTTCTAATTTGACATTGAAATATAAAAATGGTATAATGATACTGTCCGAGTTAATCGGAAGAAGGAATTTTTTTGAAGGAAGACAAAATTTACATGTTAAGAAAAATAGCTGTAATGGTTACATGTATAGTTGTATTTGTTACTGTGGGTTTAGTTGTAGTAAACTTTCAATCTAAATCTGTAACTATAGACTATTATGGTGAAAAAATACAAGTAAATACAATGTCTAATACAGTTGAAGGAATGCTTATGCAAAATGGTATTTATATAGATGAAAAAGCTATAGTATATCCTCACGTTGAGACAATACTTAAAGATAACATGGAAATAAAAATATATTCTGAAGATGAGCTTGCAATGCTTGACCTAGAAGCATATAAAGCTGAGGTAAAAACAGGAGTTACAGAAAAGCTTGTTGAAGAAATACAATTTATAGATTATGCAACAATAAAGAAAAATAATGCTAAAAAAGCCAGAGGTACAACATCTACATTACAAAAAGGAACTAAAGGTGAGAAACAAGTTGTTTATACGATACAACTTGATGGCGAAAAAGAAATAGCAAAGACAATAATAAGTGAAACAACAACAAAGGAACCCGTAGAAAAAATTGTAGAAGTTGGAACAAAGGTTACAACAGTATCTAGGGGAAATACGTTTAGAGTATCTGCGTCGGCACTAAAAGTAGATGCGGGATTTAAGAAATATGATATAAAGTTATCCGAGGATTTACAAAAGTATGCATATAATATGTGTAAAAAATATGGAGTTCCATATGTAGTGTTCTTAGCACTTATGAGAACAGAAAGTAATTTTAGGGCAAATGCTAAAAGCTCTACTAACGACTATGGGATTTGTCAGATAAATATATCTAATTTTGCATATTTGAAGAAAAAGCTGGGTATAACAGATTTATTTGACCCATATCAAAATATTCAAGCGGGTGCATATTGGTTAAGTAGATATTATAAGTCTTGGAAAGATGAAGCAAGTGGTGAACAACTTGCATTGCATGCATTGAACTCATATAACTGGGGAGAAGGAGCTTACAGAAAATATTTAAAGAAGGGTAATAATGCATATTCTTGGCATTATGGTAAAACAGTATTAAAATATGCAAATACACTTGAAACAAAAGGCGGATTATAGATTAGTATGAGTATCTAACAGATACTCATATTTTTAAAGAGGAGTAAAGATAATGAATACATTAGAAATTACTAAAAAAATAATGAAAACAAACAGCATATTTGCAAAGAAAATGTTTGGTCAAAACTTTTTAATAGACGACAATATATTACAGGGCATTGTGGAAAAAGCAAATGTAAGTGAGCAAGATACGGTAATAGAAATAGGACCAGGACTTGGAAACTTAACTCATTATATATTAGAAAAAAGAGCAAAGGTTATTGCATTTGAAATTGATACAGATATGATACAAATATTAAATCACAGATTTGAAAATTGCGACAATTTAGAAATAATTAATAAAGACATATTAAAAGTAGATATGGATGAATACTTAAAAGATAATAAAGTGAAGATAATTGCAAATCTTCCGTATTATATTACTTCGCCAATAATATTTAAATTGTTAGAACATAGAAAAAGTATACACAGCATAACGATAATGATACAAAAAGAAGTTGCAGATAGGATTAATGCCAAGCCACACTCTAAAGATTATGGTGTGCTTACAATAAATACAAATTATATGGCAGATGTAGTTAAATTATTTAATGTACCAAACACTTCGTTTATACCAGCGCCAAATGTAACTTCTGCAGTAATACAAATAATACCTAACGAAAATAAAGAAAAGGAATTAGGAATAAAAGACGAAGAAGTTTTTAAAGAATTAGTGAAGAAATCTTTTTTAGCTAGAAGAAAAAAACTTAGCAATTCTCTTCAAAATAGCGGTATTAACAATATGAATAAACAAGATATAGAAAATATGATTGAACAAGTCGGATTAAGTTTAAATTGCAGGGCTGAGGAAGTAAGTATTGAGCAATATGCTAAAATGTCAAATATAATTGTAGAATATATAAAAAGCCAATATATATGAATATAAAAAGCAATCAGAAAACACATAGAGTTAATCTGATTGCTTTTTATTAATATACGAACCATAAGTCTTTAGTTTTTAAATCGCTTACTATTTTTTGATGTTCAGCTAATGTATTAGCAAAATATACTTTGCCGTTTTTATCTGCAACAAAATATAAGTAATCAGTATTGCTTGGATTAATAACAGCCTGTATTGAGGATTTGGAAGGACTGGCTATAGGACCAACCGGCAATTTCCCCAACATTTGTGGCCCTCTAGTATTGTATGGGTTATATGTGTAAAGTTCAGCTGTTGTTAAATCGCGTTCTCCCATATCCACTTTATATGCATAATAAGTTGTAACATCGCTACCTAAGGACATATTTGAATCAAGACGGTTGTAAAAAACACTTGCTATTGTTTTTCTAGAAGTAGCATCTAGACCTTCTAATTCTACTATTGAGGCAAGAGTTAATATGTCGTGAATATTTTTATCTTTAGCACCACACTCGGCAAGAACGTTATCCATCTTATCTAGCATTGCTTTAAAAATATCTTTAACAGTTACATCTTTTCCGTCAAATGAGTACGTATCTGGGAATAGGTAGCCTTCTAATGGATAATATATATCTTCGTTTTTTATTGGTTCAGATATAAACCAATAGTCGTTGATTAATGAGTCAATATAGGTTGGGTCTTGTAATAAATCATATACATCTTGTGCAGTATTGCTTGTAGCACTTGCAATTTTATTTGCAATCCAACGCATGTTTTTCCCTTCTATAAAAGTTATATTTATCTGTTCTTTCATGACTCTACCTGTTTTTAATATTTCTATTATTTCAGTAACGCTCATGTTTTTGTTTAGTTCATAAATTCCTGCTTGCAAACCCACAACATTATTTAATTTTATATATAACTTAAATGCCAGTTTACTACGAATAATGTTGTTTTGCTCTAATATAGTAGCAATGGTGTTGCTACCAGAACCTATTTCAATTGTGACTGTTATAGGAACATTATCTTTAGATACTGCATTAAGCGATGAATTATACCATATAATAGGAGTTAAAAACAACGTAAGCAGCAGTATTAAGCAAATGATAAGTATTTTATGTACCTTTTTCATATTTTTTATATATTCTAATATTTTATTTAAAAACTTCATATAGCACCTCATGCAAAGTATATCATTTATACTCTTAAAAGTAAACAGTTATATGTGTAACAATAAATTTTAAAAAGCGTAAAATATATAAGAAGATGGAAAGGGTAAGATATGAAAGTAATAGCTTCAGGAGAACAACAGATAACGCTATACTTTGGAAATCAAATGTTAAATGGCGCGCCATATTACCATGCCGGAATAGATATAGTAAGAAGAACAAATAGATTAGACACAATTGTTGCAGCTGCAAAAGGTAAAGTCATAAAAATAGTTTCTAATGTAAAAGGTAGAGATGTAACAAAAGGATATGGCAACTATGTTGAACTGCAACACGGTGGTAATATTGTAACAAGATATTGCCATTTAAAATATGGTAGCGTAAAATTAAAAGTAGGGCAAATTGTAGAAAAAGCTCAAGAAATAGGTTATATGGGAGATACAGGGTATACTTTTGGAGCTCATCTACATTTTCAAGTAATACAAAATAACAACACAATTGATCCGTTGACATATTTAAATGATGAAAAGAAAATAACCCCGTATAGTGAGAATAAAAATACTAAAGGGAATTATGTAGTAACTGTAGATGTATTAAATGTAAGGAGTGGCCCAGGGGAAAGTTATGCTATAGTAAGATATCCGGACTTAACAGATAATGCCAAACAACAGATGGCGCAAATTATAGATTATACGGCGAATGGATATGTTAAAGGAATGGAATTTACAGCGTTAGAGATAAAAGAAATGACAGGTGAAGCTTGGGCAAAAACCCCAAGTGGCTGGGTATGTATTTACAACGAGGAGGATATATACTGTAGAAAAGTATAACAATAAGCCTAGTAACTTTTTGGTTACTAGGCTTAAAACTCTTCCTTGACACTTGTGATATAATAATCCATAATAAAGGAAATAATCTAAATCTAATTAGAAAAGGAGAAAGTTATGAACAAGAAAGATTTTGCTACATATATTACTAGCCGTCTTGGAGGTTTAAGCTTGGAAAAACAGATTGAAGAACTGGAGAAGGTGCAAAAAGTGTACTTGCCGGAAATGATTTTAAAGAAAAGACAACAATTGGGAACTTGGATCCCACCGGAAAAAGCTAAAGATTATGTACTATGCAGACATTGTCAAAAATATTATCTTAAGGCAACTTGTGAACAGCAAGACTTTAAAGAGGTTCGTACAGAAATAACAGCTAGAGATTGCATGTATGGTGAGGATGATAGGATTGGTGAGGTAGAATATCTTGTAACTTATGGTGTTTGCCCTAGATGTGGAGGTAAACAAGAAATAAAAAAGTGGTATCTTAGAGCTATATGCGAATGGAATAGACGGGAAGGCAAGAGCACAGCTAAATATTACAACAAATGAAAGGAGTAATATAATGAGTAATGTAATTCAAAAGTCGGGAGGTCCATATTCTCTGTTTTGTACGGAATGTGGCTGTTGGGTGCCTAATACGGCAAATCACGAGATGAAAAAAGAAGGTTTTTATGCGTGCTCGCATTATTGCGAAAACGGTATTTGTGACATGAAGAACGGTGAAATAAAAGCTAAAGAAGACAATAACATTAAATGATATAAAAATGGAGCTCTATAATAGGGCTCCGATTTTATTGCCTAAAAATTGACAAGTAGACATAAATGTGTTAAAATGTATTTGCGAATGTAATTTTATACGCATTCTCGTAATAACGGGAGTGCAATGCTCCCGATTAAATAAGGAGGACTTTAGTTTGAAAGCTTATTTTAGTTCATTAGAATGGAGCAAGGGTTACCGGAAGCTTATCCAATGTGTAAAAGGCAACAGAGTACCACACAATGCAGTTTCTGGTGGAAATGGTTCTTTTATTTGTGAAGTTCCGGCAAAACTTATTCTGAGGATGACTACAGAAGATGGAAGAGTTGTTTCCTGGAATATTATAAGTGTAGTAAGAGCTGTTAATCATTGGGCAAAAATCACTCAGAATAGAGTTGAATTGCTGGAAGATAAGCTTATGCAAGCTGGTCAACTGGAATTGGATGATAAGGACTATGTTGTTGACCTTGAAAAATATGTTTTGGTGTAATTAAGTTAACAGGGCAGGAAAAATACCTGCCCTGTTAATATTTCTAGTTGAGGAAATAATAAATAAACGTTAAAATATAAGTTAGACAGAAAAAATTGCATTTTTTCGAATAATTTTTACATAAAATATTGACAATTGAACTAAAATATTGTAAACTTAAATGGCAGTGTTATGTGGGCCATTAGCTCAGTTGGCAGAGCACTTGACTTTTAATCAAGTTGTCCCGCGTTCGAATCGCGGATGGCTCACCATTGTGGCCCGTTGGTCAATCGGTTAAGACATCGCCCTTTCACGGCGGAGTGAGGAGTTCGACTCTCCTACGGGTCACCACTGTATGCTGGAGTAGCTCAGCTGGTAGAGCAGCTGACTTGTAATCAGCAGGTCGTCAGTTCAATTCTGACCTTCAGCTCCAAATTCAAACCTTACAATCTCAATGGTTGTAGGGTTTTATTTTGTGTTTTTTGTATATTTTTAATTCTTGAGCTTTGGTGGAGAAAAGTGCATAAAAATGCATAAAAGTGGACAAAATTGCCCCAAATTTGCCCCAAGATTTTTGCTTGAAACCATTTTACAATTTTATTGTATTTTTTAAGAGATTACATTCATTTAATAGCTTGAAAATTAATAATTAAATACTTAATTATCACAAATAATTTACATAATTC
>JAZSRF010000082.1:0-57525 GCA_045538335.1 Clostridia bacterium
TTTGCTCAAAAAAAGACAAGACAGCATACATATTTTGTATGCTTATCTTGTCTTTATTTTTGCTATTTTTTGAGTACGAAAAACGCCACTACTTTGTAGTGTTAATTTACATAAAAGTTGTGTGTGTGTGTGTGTGTGTGTGTTACAGCCTCAAGGCTTCTAGCGTTTCTCATTTGTTTTTGCTCCTTCTTTATACAATTATATTACATTAAGTCTCATTAAAAATCAACTGTATTTATCTTTTATTTTAATACTTTTTCTACACATTTATATATGATTTCAGAAGATATATCTGCTGCTTGTTTTTCTTTATAATCATTTCCATCAGCAAAATCTGAAATAGTCCTTATTGTAATAAATGGAATGTTGTTTTTTCTTGCCACATGTGCAATTGATGCACTTTCCATATCTACTACTGTAGCACCTGTTCTATCTACTATATTTTTTGCAGTTTCAGCATCTGTTACATAGCAGTCTCCACTACAAATTGGTGTTTCTACATAATGTACATTTTCTATACTACCTGCAGTCTCTTTAAATAATTTTCTTAGTCTTTCATCTACAATTATATTCCCTTCATCTGGTACACTATATCTCATTACTCTTTCTGGCAAAAAGTCGTGATAAGTAACATGTGGTGGAATTATAACATCCAAGACATTTAAATCATTTGTTAGGCTTCCTGCACAGCCAGAGCTTATTATTACATCCACATTATATTTATCTGTTAAATGCTGTGTAAGCATAGCAGAATTAACTTTACCTATTCCACTTCCTGCAATAACAACATTACCTTTAACATATATTTTTCTCTTATCATCTACAAGCTCCGGATTATATAATTCCAAGTACCTTTCTATTTCTTTATCCATTGCTCCAATTATTGCTACTTTCATTCTTCCTCCTTAAATGTTACAAATACATCTCCGTTTTCTACTGTTATATCGTATTTATTAAGTTCCTGTTCATCTGATCCGTTTTTTATCATACGCGCCCTTACTTCCTCGGCAGTAATTTCTCTTCTTATACCTTGAGATAAATTATCTAAATATATATTAGCATAAGCTATATTTGCTAGTTGTTCAAAATTTTTCAAATTCATATCCTGTACAACAGTTTCTGCTTTATCTATTATTCCTGTGTTTTCTATACTTGCAATTGTAACACCAGTAACAATTATTAATACTACAACTGTAATTACCAGCGTTATTAAACTCATTCCTTCTTTTTTCATAAACTACCTCTTTATTATATAAATAGTTTATATAATTTAAGTATAAAATGCAAGTAATTTATAAAAAAGGCATAGAAAAAGCACCTCAAATTTGAAGTGCTTTTTTCCTTGTTATTTGTCTTCTTCTATATAATGAGGACAAATTTTAGTTCCTGTACTAAATGTATGTTGTCTGTACAAGCAATTCGGATTCGGAGCTCTTACGCAATCTGTTTCGCAGTACCAAAGCTCTACTTTTGTATCTGTACCAGTTTCTGCATAAGCAATCAGCTTGCGAACAGCATCTAAAAAATCTTCAGCATCTACGCCACTTCTACCTAAAAGTAAAATGTTTTCGTTTGCCATCGAGATGTTTTTCAAAACCGCACGTGCTTTAATTGCTGCTTCTTTGCTTCCACCTTCAATACAGTTACTTTCCTTAATAATCTGATTGATATTTTCCATAAAACTACTCCTCAAATTACTCTTCATAAAATGGACAACGTTTGGTCGCTTTATCTGAAACCATACAGTCACCTGGACAAGGCTTCATTTTGAAATGTTTACAACTCATATCACAGTCATAAAGTTCTACATGCTCATCCGGACGTTTACTTGCAAATGTCATAAGAACCTTTACTGCTTCTACAAACTCCGAAACATTTACTCCATCTGTTAAGATAATTAACTTGTGCCCACCATCGAAGGAGTTCAAAATTACTTCCCGGGCTTTGAGGTATGCTTCATATGTGCCGCCCTCAACGCAGCCGTTATTTTTAATAACGTCATAAATATTGTTGGTTTCCATATTATCCTCCTATAATAATTACTAATGGATTGGTTTTTATTCGCAAAGATATTATACCACAGTTACAATATTATGTCAATTCGTCGTTTTAATACCCAATGTTTAAAGGTAAAAAGCACAGGTCTACAGAAATCCTATGCTTTTATATTATATTTTATTTATACATAATTAATTATTCAATAGTCATCATATCTTGTATCATATTTTCTATAAATACTGCATAGCCTTTTGTTGGGTCATTTAAGAATACGTGAGTTACAGCTCCTACTAGTTTCCCATCTTGTACTATAGGGCTACCACTCATTCCTTGAACTATACCACCTGTTTTTTCAAGCAGCTCTTTATCTGTCACCTCTATTATCATATTCTTGTTTGTACTCACTGTATCTAATACATTTTTAATTTCAATATCATATGCTTTAGTTTCATTATCTTCTAAAGTACAATATATCTTAGCTTCACCTGTTTTTATTTCATTTTTATATGCTGCTTTTATTACATTCTTCTGGTTTAATATTTGTGTGTTTTCCAAACTACCATATATACCATTTATTGTGTTTTTTCTAATCTGCCCATACACATCTTTATATATTGTTCCTCTAATATCTCCTGGTTCTTTAGGAAGACCTTTGTTTATAGAAGTAATTTTAGATTTAACTATCGCCCCACTTTGTATTGGAAGTACTATATTTTTACTAGTTTCTGTTATTCCATGACCAAGAGCAGCAAAATACTTTTTAGTTAATTCATAAAATGTAACCATGCCAACCCCAGCACTACTGTCTTTTACCCAAAGTCCTAATTCATATTTTCCACTTTCATCATTTAATTTAGGAATAACTTTTACCTTTTTTGTTTTATTATTACTTTGTACAGTAAGTGTAATTTCTTTTCCTTTTACATCTTCTTTATTTATATACTCTATAAGCTCCCTATTACTATCTATAGGTACACCGTCTACCTCAAGTATTATGTCTGAAACATTTAAATCTATGTCTTTGTTATCCACTTCCACTACTAAAACACCTGTGGCAAGAAGCTTTATTCCACAGGCTTCACCGCCTAGCACAAACTCTAAATCCTTAATATCTTTTTCAAATATAACTTTATTTGCTAACACTTCGCTTGACTCAATATACTGTAATCCTATATATATTACTATGAGAAGTATTAATATTACAAAAAGTAGTTTAGTTCTTTTTTTGTCTCTAAATTTTATATACTTAACATCCACTGTTATCTCACCTAATATTTACTCCGATAACTCCACCAACCATACCACTTACAGTTGTCATTAAAAGGTATAATCCTACTGCTTTATTTACAAAAAAACCAGTATAAAGTATTGCTGTAAGTAAATATATTATTAAGAAATAGATTATGCCAAATATTAAGCCTACAAGCAGCCCTCTTCTTTTAAGTTTTCTACTTGTTAATGTACTTCCTATTAGATTTGTAATCACTATTATTACAAACACAAATATATTTATTAAGCTATCGTTTATGTTAGTATATGCAAAAATAACAGAGCTTACACCAAGAAGTACAATTGCAATTATATATGACAAAATTAGAAATTTTGTATATTGTTTTATATTTTCCATCAAACCACACTCCTATTTAATAAATAATATGAGATGATAAAAATATTATTACAATTGTTTTATTCTGATTTATAAATAAGGTAACTTTAAGATTACTATTTGATTAAAAAATTAGAACTTATTAAAATAATTTTGCTTTCCGATTAAAAATATGTAAAAGAAAAACTTGAAGTGATGTTTTATCTACATCATATACAATTACATAATTTGCAACAGTTAATTTACATAAATTACTATTTTCAAATTTAGAATGTCTTTCAGGAAAATAAGATAAAGAAAATGCTGATTTAATGATTAAATTATATGTATTGAATGCTACTATAGGAGATTTGAGGAAGAAAAATATATGATAGAAAATATTTAATAGTTCTTCCTCAAATTTTTTAGATATATTTATTTTGTATTTTTCCATTTATATTATATTTTTCCTCCATTTCTGCGCAAAAGTCCTCAAGCGGACGATAACGTCCCTTTTCAATATCTTTTAATGCTTGGTCTATTTTTTCAAATACTGCTTTTTGAAAATCTTCAAAATTTTCATAACGCGCGTTAAAATGTTTAGCAACCAACCTATCTATTCTCACATCATCTGTTTCTCCATTATTAATCAACTCGTCATATGCTTCATTGCTTAATATAACCAAGTCATTTGCACCATTTTTAGTTATGTACATTGCTTCTTTTGTTTCGTGACAAATTTTAGAAATTTCGTTATAATTATTTCTTAAATCTGCACAAGGCCTTATTAATGCCATAAAAACACCTCCAACTTTACATAGTCAAATTATATCATAATTACAATATGCCTGTAAGAAAATTCTTATAATTACATATTTTCCCACAGACATATTCTTACGTTCCAATATTTAATAATTGTTCGTTATATCTTCCAAACAATTCTTGTTTTAGTACTTTATTTTCAGCTAGTTTAAATTCAGGGTCGCTATTTATTATTTCTTTTGCAGCATCATTAGAAAGTTTTAATAGTTTAACATCAGTAAGTAAATTAGCAAGCTTAAATTCTGGTAGGCCATGTTGTCTTATTCCAAAGAAATCTCCCGGTCCACGAAGCTCTAGATCTTTTTCTGCTATTTCAAATCCATTATTAGATTTAACCATTATACCCAAACGTTCTCTGCATTTCTGAGACATGTTTTTTGTCTTAAGTATACAGAAAGATTCAAATGTACTTCTTCCAACTCTTCCTCTTAACTGATGAAGTGTAGCAAGACCAAATCTGTCTGCATCTTCTATTATCATAAGAGTTGCATTTGGAACATTCACCCCTACTTCTATTACAGTTGTGGATACAATAATTTGTGTTTTACCAGCTTTAAACGATTCCATTACCTCTTCTTTTTCTTTTTTCTTCATTTTGCCGTGTAAGAAACCAACCTCATATTCTGGAAATATCTCATTTTTGTATTTTTCATAAAGATTTGTTGCATCTGTTAAATCTAATTCTTCATTTTCTTCTATTAAAGGACATACAATATATGCTTGCCTGCCTTTATCTATTTCTTTACGAATAAAGTTATCTACTCTTTCCTCAAGTTTCTCATTTACCACATATGTTTTTATTGGTATTCTTCCTTTTGGAAGTTCATCAATAATACTCATGTCTAAGTCAGAATATACCATTAATGCAAGAGTTCTTGGGATTGGCGTTGCAGTCATAACAAGCACATCCGTATTTTCACCTTTTGCGTTTAACTTCATTCTTTGTTTTACACCAAACCTATGTTGCTCGTCTGTTATAATTAAGCCCGCATTTTTAAATTCTACATTGTCTGTAACCAAAGCATTAGTTCCTATTAAAACATCAATTTCTCCCGTCTTTAATTTTTCTAAAATAATCTCCTTATTCTTTTTAGTAGTGCTACCCGTTAAAAGTTCTACTGTCATATTGAATTTAGAGAAATATTTTTTCAATTCTTCATAATGCTGTTTTGCAAGTATTGTTGTTGGTGCCATAAGTGCTGTTTGGTATCCGTTTTTTACAGCTACATACATAGCGGTTGCAGCAACTATGGTTTTACCACTACCAACGTCTCCTTGAACAAGTCTATTCATAGACCTTGACGATGCCATATCTTTCATTATTTCATCAAGTACCTTTGCTTGGGCAGAAGTTAATTCAAAAGGAAGTATTTCTAAAAATTCATCATAACACGTATCTTTAAATTCTATTCCTTTCTTTTCAGAAAAGTTTTGGTTACGCATAACAAGAAGTGCTAGTTGAAGCATAAATAGTTCTTCAAATATTAGTCTTTTACGTGCCTCACTTATTGCTTCTAAACTAGAAGGTCTATGTATTTGTTCTAGTGCATAATTTATCTCACACAAACCATATTTTTTTCTGAGCTCTGTAGATAATACCTCTGGCAAGGCATATTTTTTATCTAGCAGTTCAGATATAATTTTTGCAATATTGCCATTCTTAAGTCCTGCTGTTAAAGGATAAATTGGATACAGACCTTTTATCTTGTCTATTTTTTCAACTTCAATAATTACTGGATTTACAATTTCAAAGTGCCCTTTGTTATCCTCCACTTTACCATAAAAAGCAAATTCTTTATCTATTTCTAATTTATCATTCATATACGCTTGGTTAAAAATGCTTACTTGTACCCTTGCTGTATTATCCGTAACGTAGAAATATGTTAAACTAAAACCTCTACCTTTTCTTCTTGTTTGTGGTCTTGTACATATCTTAGCTACAAATACCACATTTTCACCAGCTATAAAATCTTGTATTTTCTTAATATTATTTCTATCTTCATATTCTCTAGGAAAATGTGTTAGCAAATCATAGATAGTATGTATTCCTAGCTTTTCAAAGTGTTTTGCCCTAGTAGGACCAACACCTTTTAAATATTGTACATTCTCATCTAACATTAATGATTTCATATAATCACCAGTGAAAGTATATCACGAAGATAATATGTTGTCAAGAAATATATAAACATTTGTTTGCTTTTTGTGCGGATAAAATATATCTTTACCACTTAACTCATGTTATATATTTTAAATGTAACAAATACTAATACTATTCCACAATTATGCAAATCTTTCATTACTTCTGTTTTCTTAAATCCTTTTTGTTTGTGCGTATAATCTACAGTTGTGTCTAAATTATAGGACGTTAATACAATATAAAATGCTCCTATTTCAAATATACATATTGTGTTTTCATTATCTTCAAATACTTTATTAAACAATTCATAATACATAAAAAAACTCCTAGTAGAAGTACAGTAAACATAAAACTAAATGTTTTTATGTATCACCATACTCTACTAAGAGTATACTCCTCTCCGTAATACGCTTTATCCTAAGCTTACCTCGCTACCATCTGCGCATACGTCCATTTACTTGCACCGCTAGTGGCCAACGCTACTTCTTTATGTAAAGTGAGAAGCGGAAACCACAAGCGCTGTACGCGTAGTTAGAATTGTTAATGTGACGGTTCGAAACTGGAGTCCAAGCACCAATTCCAGCGAATTGGCCTCCGCGAGGCACACGCTGGTTAGCGTGGCTGCCCTCCATTGTCCATTCATGCATATTTCCTGCCATGTCATATATATTATTTACACTTGCTGCTTTTAGCGCACCTGTGGATAACGCCCAATACGTTCCGCTTGCTATTGCCGAACTCGATGTTGCTTCTTGGTACGAACCTAGTGTTGAATTAGAATCAACTGCGTACTTTGCATCTTTATTTAAATCTCCTGCTGCTATTGCATGATCACTATAATTTCCATAACTTGTACTATCTGCTACACTTGTTACCACATTTCCATTTCCATCTTTTGCTCCTACTTCTAACCACCATGCTAGTGTTCTATCCCACTGCACTCCATATGTGAGCGTTGATACTACTCCATAATTTGTATTTGTTTTTGGATACATTCTTCTTGCTACTTCTACTGCTCCATTTGTATCTTCTGCCATAGTATTATTCCATGTCCATGGTATATATGTGTATGGTATTTTACCCATTACAGAATATACTTTTGTTCCTTCTTTTATTCCTGGTAAATCTGCAGCATTTCCTGCTTCTGTTCTTTGCGTATCAATTCCGGCTTCATATCTTGCTATATAAAACCCTTCATATTCTTTTACACTTTCATACATTGCTTGTACTTCTGCTAGTGTTGTACTTGTCATATAATTTTCATCTTGGGTAGCTAGCGGCATATTATTTGTATCCACCATTACTTCCCAGTATACGTTTTTTGTTCCTAGTGCATTGTAATTCCCATTTGCATCTAAAACTTCTGATGTTGTATTTTGAAAGTCTTTTCTTACAAACTTTGTTACAAACTCTTCTCTTGCCACTGGCCCCCATACATATTGATTTCTCGTTGTCATTGATGTATGATGTGTTTCACTACTTGGTATTTCTGTTTCATTTACATCTAATTCATATATTACAAGTCCACCATCTTTTGTATTTTCTCCCTCATATGGTGATACTACAAATCCTTTTGGTATTGGCGCTCCATCTACTATAGCTACTACGTTTGCTTGCCAAGCCTCTGGTATTTTTGCTTTTAATTCTACTGTTACTCCACTTGTTGTTACTTTTATTTCGTATTTCGTTACATCTACCTTGTTATCTTCTAATGCCTCATCTACTCTAGCTTTCAACTCTTCTTCTGTTCTTGCACCACTCGTATAAGCATTTGCCCAACCTAGTTGTGCTAATTCTTTTACTGTAGCTAAATTTGTTTGTTCTACCGCTTCACCTGCTCTATTTATTATTCCACTATTATTTAACGTTAAAACAATTGCTCCTGCTAGTATTACCATTACTATAATTGTTATTACTAGCACTATTAATGATATACCTCTTTTCTTTTGCATTTTATCCACTCCTTCCTTTTTTACGCAAAAGAAAGCAAAGCCAACATAGATTTTACTCTATGTTAACCTTGCTTTTTTAACTTATTTTAAGGACGCAAAAAACGCCACAACTCTGTAGTGTTAATTTACATAAAAGTTGTGTGTGTGTGTGTGTGTGTTACAGTCCCAAGGCTTCTAGCGTTTTTCATTTATCTTTTACTCCCTCTTTATACATTTAGTTTATATCAAACAAAAAATAAAATCAATATTTTTTATTAATTTTATTTAGTTTTTCTAACGATACTACCCGGATAAATTATCCGGGTAGTACTTTGTATTTAGTTGCTAACGTCTTTGACTTACTCAGCTAAGAACTTATCCAGTTCATCCGAAGTAGCAATCTTTTTCTTTATAAGGTACTTCGCCATTTGGTCTATTTCTCTCCAATGGGCATCTACAAATTCCTCTGTCTTGTTATATACCTTGGTGATTAGGTTGTTTACTTTTTCTTGAACTAAATTTGCCATTTTTTCAGTTAACATACCATCATCAAGATATACATGCCTAAATGTTCCTTCGTCTAAGCCCAGTTGAATAATCGCCTTTGTAGCAACCTCTTTAGCACGCTTCAAATCACTTCTTGCACCACTGTCAAGAGCTTTGGTTACTTTAAATTGTGCTACTCTTCCTGCAAGCAAAGACATAATATTTGCTTCTATATATTCCATATCCAACAGTACAAAAGAATCTTTTTCTTCGAGCATATTTGCTCCTAAAGAATGCTCTGTAGGAATTATAGAAACAGCGGTAACATTAACTGCTTTGTTTTCCTTAGTAAGCCTTGTTGCAACATAATGACCTATTTCATGATAGGCAATTCCCACAACGTCTTGTTTGCTAAATTTATCGAACTTTTCGAAGAATTCCTCATACACTTTGTGAACATGAGCTTTTGTAACTTTCTTACCTCCCAGGCGTTTTGTCATCGCCATGCTTCTGTCACACAAGTCAAGGGTTTTATCAGGATTTGCGTTTTCCCAACTAAAGCATGCAGAACACACGATTATATAATCCACCAAATTATTTGGCATCTTTACTTCGTGATACTTTTCTAATGCTTTAAGCTTGGCTTTTATCATAGGTTTAACTTCTGTAATCTTAGGCTCGTTTACAAAAACCACTTCAAAACGTCTTTTGAAAGCTCCATCACTAGAAACGATAGTATCATATTCCTTAACTGTGGTAGCACCCAAAAATGTGGCATCATCTCTAGAAAGAATAGGTTTAAGCGAACCACTAAGGTCATTCGCGTTGCCCTCCGAACTACCTGCACCAAGCATCTGATGCATTTCATCTACAAAGAGAATAATCTTGTGAGTTCCTTCTAAAAACTTCTTTAAGACAGATACCTTCGCCTCAAATTCACCACGATACTTTGTACCAGCTACCATAGAGGTAACATCCAAAGACAAAACTGTATATCCAATAAATTCTTTTGGACAAGTTTCATTTACAATTTCTTGAGTAATTGCCTCTGCAATAGCGGTTTTACCAGCACCTGCAGGTCCAATCAAAACGCAGTTTCTTTTTGTTTTCTTAGAGAAAACATTAAATACTTTGTCCTTTTCTTTATCTCTTCCAAGAATTGCAATCTCTTGCCCCTTAGTGTACTTGTTATTTAAAATTTCTAAGCAATTTTCAAGAGCGGCAGGAATAACTATAGGCATATTATCATCAGAAATATCATCTACAATATTTGCAGTAAATTTCAAGCTTTGCAAGAAATTATCCATGTCTATTTCAAAGGCTTGCATAAGATTACTAATAAATCTATATGCACTCGTTTCTTTATTTTGCAAAATACTATAGACGATAACATCCAAGTCAATATAATCTAGCTTCATCGCCTTGCATCTAAGATATGCCTCTTGACAAGCAAGTTCAAGCTTGTCCGAATAAGCGGGAACCATAATCTCTAAGTTGCCTTCGACATCTTCAGCCCACCCCATAACATCTGCAAGCACATCTATAACTTTTGCTGCGAACTCATCTTCAGCATCTTCTTCGGAAGTTTCACCTACGTCTTCTTGTTCATCTACTTGCTCTTCAAAAACTTTTTCCGCCGCTTTCTCACCAAAGATACTAGCAAACACTTCTTTATCTTCAAGCATACTGTCTATACTAGGAAGAAGTTGCATACCCATGTCTCCAATTGCTTTAAATATTCCAGAATCCGGAATATTCATTGCCGCAAAAAGGACATATGCACTTCTTACTTTTTCATCATCAAACCGCCACGCAATATTGGTAGCAAGTTCGAATGCCTTTCTCGCATTCGCGTTAACATTTGCGTTTTTCCATTCATTCATAGTCTTACACTCCTTTTATTAGTTAATAATGGGCAATGCTTGTTATGGCACAAATTATATAACGCGAACGCCTAAAAGTCAAGAAAAGAAGCTGTTTTTGTCGTTTACAGCTTCATTTTATTTATTATTATTTCGGTTTGCTTTGTAAAGTTGCTATTATTATTTCAGGTTTATTGTTTATTCTAAATGGGAATTTACTATTACCTATTCCCCTACTTAAAATCATTTGCGTTTTTCCCTGTTTATATATTCCCGTAGTATATTTAGGAAATATTCCCTGACCCGGTGCAAGCATACCACCTATTAATGGCAAACGTATTTGACCACCATGTGCATGACCCGTAAAAACTAAATCAAAATTATACTTTGCATATATATCTAATAGTTCTGGTCTATGTATTAACAGTACTTTAAAATTGTTGCTATCCCTTACAATACTTTTTAATGCATCATCTGCCTTTTGTCTAATCTCATCTTTGCTTTCCAGTTGTGTATAAAAAGCTGGGTCATCAAGGCCAAAAAGCTCTATAAATTTACCTTGCCTCTCAATTTTAGTATTAATATTTCTTAGAACAATTACTCCTACACTTTGCACTTCGTCTATTAAACTTTGTACATCATAAAGTCTTGATTCGTGATTTCCTAGTACATAATATACAGGTGCTATTTTCACAACATTTTTTAAAAATTCTTTTGCATTTTGTATGTTAGTTCTTCTCGAATCTACTAAATCTCCCGTAATTACTACAATGTCTGGTTTGTTGCCTTCAAGTGTTTCTAATATTTTTCTTTTTACTTTTTTAGAATTTGTATTATGCAAATCTGAAACATGTGCTATCTTATATCCGCTAAAAGCTTTCGGTAATTTGCCACTTTGTATTAAATATTCCGTTTCTTTTAAATTAGTATTTTGATTATATAAATAAATTAGCATTGCACTAGGCAACCAAAATTCAATAACACGTACTAGTATTACTGCTGAAAATGGCGCGGAATTAAATATACTATATGAGTTATAATCTATGATTAATACTATGCAAAATACGATTATAAGTAACACACCTATAACACACATTATCTTGTTATAATCTAAATTTTTCATTATACACCATACTTTCTATTTCTTTTTGCATACTCTTCTATTGCTATATCTAAGTCTTTTTCGGTAAAGTCCGGCCAATGTTTATCTATAAACAAAAACTCCGCATATGCTAACTGCCATAATAAAAAGTTGCTAAGCCTTTGCTGTCCACTAGTTCTAATAACCAAATCCGGTTCAGGACAATGAGCAGTATATAGCGCATTTGTTATACTTTGTTCATTAATATCTTGTACACTAATTTTTCCTTGTTTAACATCTTTTACTATAGTTACTACTGCATTTGTTATTTCTTCTCTTGAGCCATAGTTAAGCGCAATATTAATATTAAGTCCTGTACATTCTTTTGTTATAGATTCACATTTGTCTATTTTTTCTACAAGACTTTTGCTCAAGTTTTCTCTACTTCCTATTACATTTACTTTTATATTTTCCTTCAAAGCCTCTTTAGAATAATTATCTAAATAACTTTCAAAAAGAGCCATTAAAAGATTTACTTCTTGCTTAGAACGTTTCCAATTTTCTGTTGAAAAAGCATATACAGTTAAATATTTTATACCAATTTTGTTTGCATATTTAGATATATTCTCTAGCACCTTCGCTCCATATTTGTGTCCATCTGTTGCAGGCATTCCTTTTGTTTTTGCCCAACTTCTATTACCATCTAATATAATAGCTATATGTTTTGGTTTATTTTCCATTTTATATGTTCTCCTTTTATATAATTTATTATTATTATTTTTCCCATTAACTAAATTATATACTAACTAGCATTAAAAGAAAATAAATATGCATACATTTATTGAATTTAAGATTAAAAGTTATATAATATATACAAAATAAAAATTAATTTAAGGAGAAAAAGTATGAAATTAAATATTGTACTAGTAGAACCAGAAATACCACAGAATACAGGAAATATAGCAAGAACATGTGCAGCAATAGGAGCAAAGCTCCACCTTGTTCACCCACTAGGTTTTGATATATCTGAAAAAAGTGTTAAAAGAGCCGGTTTAGATTATTGGGATAAATTAGAAATAGAAGAACATAAAAGTTTAACTGAATTTCTAAATAAATACGATATACATACAAATGCTATGTTTTTAGTATCTACTAAAGCTACTCACGTATATAGCGATGTAAATTATTCTAAATACAATGACGTTTATTTACTTTTTGGAAAAGAAACAAAAGGTCTTCCGGAAGATTTACTTAAGGATAACTTAGATAAAACTATCCGCATCCCTATGGGCTTTGATATACGCTCATTAAATCTTTCTAATGCTGTTGCAATTGTTGCTTATGAAGTAGAAAAGCAGTGTAATTTCGAAGGATTAAAAGAAACTAGTGAGTATTTATTGTAGTCAACTTTTATTCTATTAATAACGCAAATATATGCATAAAAAGATAGAGATAACTCTATCTTTTATCCATATCTATACCTTTTACATATACGTTTATACTAAGAATGTTTATTCCTGTGATATAATCTATTTTACCTGCTATTGTTGTTTGAAGCTTTGTGGTAGCTTGTGGTATGTTGTGTCCAAATTTAATGTATATATCTAAATTAATATTTACACCATCAGCATATTTATCTATATCCACCTTAGATATTCTAGTTATCCCCTCCATAACTTTACCTTCATGTAAAATTATTTCCTTTAACACTTTATCTGAAATGGTAAAATTTCCAAGATAACTAAAAGTTGGACGAATAACACTCTTTTCTCTATATACTTTGTCTTTCTTTTCAAACATTTTTAGTGGGTCTACAAAGTATCCTGAAAATTGCTCCTTTATTTCAAATGTTGGAACTGGAACAACGTGTTTTCCCTGCTCTTTTCTAATCTTTTTAGCTTCTTCTATTTGTTCCGGGCTCGAGACTTCCTCTATATATATCTTTTTTTCTATTTCAGGAAGTCCTAAATTTTCTGCAATTTTTTCAACCATTTCATCAGAAGTTCCAAGTATTAAAATTGACTCTATCTTTTCTGCTTTTATAGCTTTACGCATTGCATCACGTCTTGACTCATCAGTAAACAAAGCAGCCTTAACAGAACCTATTTTTGTAGGTTCTGTTTTAGCAGAGCGTCCTGCTACTACCTTATTTTCTTTTATTAAAAGTGCATCATCAATAATATAATCTATGTTATTTACAAATGCTACATTTTGTGAATTGTGACTTTTTCCTGTTCCCGAAGGTCCAACAAAAGCATAAACTTTCATAATTTCACTTATCCTTTAACTTTGTATTAAACGTCTTTAGCAGATAATTTGAAACGTCCTTGTTCTTTATCTACTTCTATAACTTTTACCATTATCTCTTGTCCAACAGAAAGCTTATCTTCTATTTTAGCTATTCTTTCTTTAGATATTTGAGATATGTGTAATAGTCCTTCTTTGTTAGGTAATACTTCAACTATTGCAAATGCTGGCATAATTTTTGTAACTTTACCCATGTAAACAGCACCTTGTTCAACTTCTTCAGTTAATCCTACGATTATAGTTAAAGCTTTCATTATCATTTCTTCATCCATGCCATATACAAATACTGTACCGTCATCTTCGATATCAATTTTAACACCAGTTTCTTCAATAATTTTGTTTATTGTTTTACCACCAGAACCTATAACATCTTTTATCTTTTCTGGATCTATTTTTATTGTCTTAATCTTAGGAGCATATGCTGATACGTGTTCTCTTGGTTCAGGGATTGCTTTTAACATAACTTCGTCTAGTATATATTGTCTAGCTTTGTTTGTTCTTGCAAAAGCTTCCTCTATTATTTCATATGACAGACCATCAACTTTAATGTCTACTTGAATTGCAGTAATACCTTTTTTAGTACCACCAACTTTAAAGTCCATATCGCCAAAGAAGTCTTCTATTCCTTGAATATCTGTTACCATTATATAATCTTCAGAATCTTCTTTAGTGAATAATCCTGTAGAAATACCAGCAACTGGAGCTTTAATTGGAACACCTGCTGCCATAAGGGCCATAGTTGAACCACAAATGCTTCCTTGTGAAGTTGAACCATTTGAACTTAATACTTCAGACACAACTCTTATTGCATAAGGGAATTCTTCTACTGATGGTATAACTGGTTCTAATGCACGTTCTGCAAGTGCACCGTGACCAATTTCACGTCTTCCTGGTCCTCTTGTTGGTCTTGCTTCACCTACACTGTATGGTGGGAAGTTATAATGATGAATATATCTCTTTGTTTCTTCTTCATCCAAACCATCTAATGTTTGTTCATCAGATTTAGGTCCAAGAGTTACTATAGATAATACTTGAGTTTGTCCTCTTGAGAAAAGTGCACTTCCATGTGTTCTTGGAAGTAGATCTACTTCTGCAGATAATGGACGTATTTCATCAAATGTTCTTCCATCTGGACGTTTTGATTCGTTAATTATCATATTACGAACATTTTTCTTTTCTAGTCTGTAAACAATTTCAGCTATATCTTTTTTAGCTTCGTTATATGCTTCTTCACCATGCGCTTCAATATAGTATGCTTTAATTTCTTCATTAACGTTAGCCATATTCTCATCACGAACTACTTTATCTGTAGTTTGAAGTGCTGCATATACTTTATCATTAAATCTTTCTTTTAATTCTTCAAACATTTCTGCCGGTACATCAAAAGATTTGTAAGAAGCTTTTGGTTTACCAATTTCTTTCTTTATACCTTCAATAAATTCAACAACTTTTTTAATTTCTTCATGTGCTAGTTTTATAGCTTCAAGCATAACGTCGTCTGGTACTTCGTTTGCTCCTGCTTCTATCATACAAACTTTTTCCTTAGTTGCTGCAACTGTTAAATCTAGGTCAGATTTTTCTCTATCTGCAAGACCTGGGTTAACAATTAGTTTGCCATCAACTAAACCAACTTTAGCTGCACCTACTACTCTATCGAATGGTATGTCAGAAATGTTAAGTGCTATAGATGCCCCAAGCATTGCTGGTACTTCTGGAAGTACATCTGGATCCATACACATAGCAACTGCATTAATTGCTGTGTCATTTCTGTAATCTTTAGGGAATAGTGGTCTCATAGGTCTGTCTATAACCCTTGATACAAGGATAGCCTTGTCTGTTGGCCTTCCTTCTCTTTTAATAAAGCCACCTGGTATTTTACCTACTGCATATAGTCTTTCTTCATAGTCTACAGATAAAGGTAAAAAATCTATACCATCTCTTGGCTCTTTTGACATTGTAGCGTTAACTAAAACGCAAGTGTCTCCGTATCTTACTAGACACGAACCGTTTGCAAGTCCTGCCATTTTTCCTGTTTCAATAACAAGTGGTCTGCCTGCAAATTCTGTTTCAAATTTTCTAAACATAAAATGTTCCTCCTTCTAGCTTCTTTTTAAGGAAGTAATAATTTCTAAAGCCTGTACTTTAAAGCCTCACAAATTATTACTACCTCTTCCTAAAAAGCTACGTATATTATACTATACTAATACGTACTTTGCAAGAAATTTAAAGCTATATTTTTATGACTACAAAACCAAATAGTTATCTATATATAAATCTAACGTAAAAAGTTAGCAAAGACTTTATCCTTGCTAACTTTTAATTACATATCTAATGTGTTTATCACATTACCTATTCCAGAAACAATCTCATTTATACTTTGTAATATAACGAAAGGTTCATAAATCTGCTGCTTATCCAAAATTTCCTTTTCCAAATCAATTTTAAATATATGATGTGCAGGGAATCTTATATATGTTGTACTATTTTTTATTACTATGTCAAAACGCATCCCATACTCTTTATATAGATTTAATATCACATTTGTTACATCATGTGTTAATATTCTTGTTGCTAGTATTCTATCTTCAGCTTTTATAGAAAAATATTTTTCAAATTCATTATTATCTACTTGGTATTCAGCTTCAAAATCGTCTAAAACATTTAAAGTATTTAAAACTTCTATTCGTGAATTTATATTTAATTTATTACAAATTATCGCAAAGACACCACCAAACGTAATAGCTCCTTTATGATATGTTACAATATCGCACATTTCTACATATGTGTTACCCATTCTTCCTACTATATAGTCTTCTGAATTTATAGCTTCTAAAGTCTCATTATCAAAACTGGCCATATCATACTGTTCTTTTGCTTTTACACCAAACGTGTCATTCGGACTATATTCTAAATTAGAATTAAATGCGCTTATAACATACCTCATTATTTCTTGTTTATATTGCAACTTATAATGTTTCTTTAGTTTATTCTGTTTATATTTAAAATATATACACATAACAAATAGAGCCAAACAAATTACCAATATTATTATTAATCTACTAATTATAAAATTTACCGGAATCATAGCGATAATAAATAACAACGCATTGGCTATTATAAGGCATGAAGTTATTGTATCATAGATCTTTATTTGTTTACGTATTATTTCTAAAGCTTCAAAATCTTGTTTACATAATATATTATAAGACTCTTCAAATTTAGTAGTATACTGCTGACTTTTAATTTTCTTTTTATATTTTATATAACAATTATATATAATAATCCATACAAATAAAATCGCTATAATAGTGCCTGTCATAACGCCATAATACTCACCTATGCTTTGTAAGTCAAAGATAGGTTTTAAAAGAGCAATTACGATAATTATAGCGAAATATGATATTACTAAAATTTTAATTATTTTTTTCATTAAACTAACTCCTTTAGTTTCTAATGGTATGATATTATCACATTGATATATCTTTTTCAACTTATCCATCTTATAATTTATAATTACTTATTGAACTTAAAAGACAACCATTCACTTTAACGAATAGTTGTCTTATTGCTATTTAAGTTCTAATATTTTTTCTACAGTAAGCCCTGTTGCTTTAGATATAATCTCTACATCTAGTCCCATATCTAGCATATTTTTAGCAGTTTGTATATTTGCTTTTTCTTCACCTTGTTTCTGGCCTTTCTCTAAAGCAAAATCTAGTGCTGCAGCTTCATCTCTTATGTATTTTTCTTTTAGTTCTGCTATTCTTCTTAATTTATAATCACCACTTACTTGCTTTAGTTCTTCACGTGCGTTTTTTATATTCTCATTTTTATCCATAATATTACAAACCTCCTTGCTATTCGGATTATCCAAAAACATCATCCATTGGCTTATTGTATTATTATTGTTCTTTTCATATATTCTTTTTGCTTTTGGTAATTCTATTATAACAAGTTCAAATCTATCTGTCAATATTTTACCACCAGTTGTGTTATCTCTCATCTGCCATCTTACATTTAAATCCTCTACTCCTTTTAATGCTTCTACTTCATGGTCAACTATAACTATACTTATTGTTTTATGTATTTTCTTGTATTTATCACCCCTTTCTAATTGCCTTGAATATGCGTCTGAAAGATAATATAAAAATCTTTCATTTTCATATTGATACTGTTTTAATTGTATTTCCACATTACAATATGTTCCGTCTTCAAATCTTACTCTTAAATCCATTACACCTAGTTTTTCATTTGCTGCTACAATATCTAAGTGTCTATCTAAGTTTTCTATTATTTTCACTTTTGTTTCTAAAATGTCACTTAACATCGCTTCTAAAAGTGTATTGTTTGCTCTTCTAAACAATGCATGAAATACGACATCTATCTTTGGCCTTAATAACAACTCATTTCGACTCATAAAAAATCTCTCCTTATTACTTTGTAACAAGGCCTTGTATATATTTGTTTATTAATTTCTTTTGGGTAAATTAGACAAATAATACGAGTGCATTATTTACTAATAAGAAATAAAAATCTAGATTGAATGTAATTAATTACTTCTGTTTTTGAAAAAATTCATATTAATATGTTACATATAAAATATCACGGAAAACAAGCAATGTCAAGAAAAATCTTACGACAGACTTCGACAAAAATGAGTGTTTTCAAAAAAAGAGATAGCAAAGATTAAATCTTCACTATCCCTTTTTATTATTTCTTCTTCAAAATTCTAACACTATTTAAAATCGTAATTAGTGTTACTCCTACGTCAGCAAACACAGCAATTAGCATATTAGTTAAGCCAAACAAGCTAAGTGTTAAGAAGGTAATTTTCATTCCCAATGCAAATACTAGATTTTGTTTTATAATCCTATTTGTATATTTAGAAATGTCTATAGCCTCTTTAACCTTTGAAATTTCATCTGTCATAATTACTACATCAGACGCTTCAATACTGCTACTTACCCCAACACCACCCATTGAAATTCCAATGTCTGCTCTTGCTATAACGGGCGAGTCGTTGATTCCATCGCCTACAAATGCAACTTTATCCTGTTCATTAGTTTTAGCAGTAATTAAAGCTTCCAATTTTTCATACTTATCTTGTGGCAAAAGTTCAGCTGAAACATTTTCTATTCCAACTTCACTAGCTACATTTTGTGCAACAGATATATTGTCTCCAGTAAACATATGAATATTTATGTTTTGCTTCTTGAGGTTATTTAATGTTTCTTTTACACCAACTTTAACCTTATCCTTAAGCTCAACACTACCTATAGTTTTGCCGTCTACAGAAACGTATATTACAGTCACGCCAGCAGCTTGGTTAGTACCATCTGCACCTACTAATTTTTCGTTACCAATAAGCACAGTTTTTCCTTCAAACTTAAAGTTAATTCCAAGTCCCGCAATTTCTTTATGTTCAGTAACTTGTTTGGTATCTAGTTTTTCTTCATTTCCTTCAAGAATAGCTTTAGCTATTGGATGGTTAGAAAAACTTTCTCCCAGTTTACAAAGTGTTAATACTTGTTCTTTAGTGTAAGCATCATCCAAAACATTTACTTTATCTATTCCAAACTTACCAGTAGTAATTGTTCCTGTCTTATCCATTACAAGTGTTTTAATTCCTCTTAAGGCATCTAAATAGTCACTACCCTTAATAAGAATACCACTTGATGACGCTTTTCCTATTCCACAAAAATAACTAAGTGGTACAGAGATTGCTATGGCACAAGGACAAGATATTACTAGAAACATTAATGCTCTATATATACTTTCACTATACGTTACACTTGTTACAAGTGGCATAAAAGCACCAACTGTAATAGATAGTATCATAACTATTGGAACATATACTTTTGCCAAACGAGCAACAAAGTTTTCTGTTTTTGCTTTTCTGTCTGTTGCATTTTCTGTAAGCTCTAAAATTCTACTCACAGTACTGTTTACATAGGTGCTTGTTGCTTCTATCTCAATTGTACTACCAACATTTACACTGCCAGATAAAATCTCATCACCTACACCTACAGAAACATACATTGATTCACCTGTAAGAACAGATTTGTCTAGTTTAGTTTTACCCCTAACTACTTTTCCATCTACAGGCACTTTTTCTCCTGCTTTGATGACCAAGATATCCCCAATTTCAACTTCTTCTGGTGAAATTGTTACAACACTATTAAAGTCACGTACATTAGCATATTCTGGTCTAATGTTCATAAGCTCTTTAATACTTTTTCTTGTGTTGTTTACAGCACGTGCTTCAAGAATTTTACCTATATCATAAAGTGCTAAAACCATCATACCTTCCATAGGTTTAGAAATTAAATATGCACCTATTGCAGAGATACAAATTAATGCACTCTCGTCTATAGTTTTATTCTTTAACTTTTTAATTGCTGTAATAAACGTCTTATACATTAAAAGAACATATGAAATAATAATACATATTGTACTTACTAAACTTATCTTTATTGCAAAAGACAGTCCTGCAAAAACAATTCCTATAACAAGTACAATTAAATCAATGTTTATTTTATTTGACTTTTCCTCATTTTCTTTCTTACTACTAACCTCAACGGCTCCCACTCCAGGTATCACTCTAGATACTAGTGCATTTACATTAGGCTTCTCGTCTTCATTTTCTACTTCAAAAGAAAGTGTTGATGTACCAAAGTTTACTACTACATTTTTGAGCGAGTTACTTCTTTTTAATGCATCCTCTATTTTTCTTGCACAGTTTGCACAATCTAAGTTAGTTAACTCATATCTATACTTCTTCATAAAAGTCTCCTTTCAAAGCAAATATATTTTATGAAAATATATTAACACCCAAAAGTACTATTTGTCAAGAATAGACATATCTTATTAAACAAATTTCATATATTAATTTAGGTGAAAATTGTGAAAATTTTAACTACTGCAACTCTTAAAAAATCCAAATTATTTGTTATAAACAGCGCTATAATTATGCTAAGTGCACTAATAATTAAAATAATCTCTTCTACTTTTGATATTTTCCTAGCTAACAAAATAGGAGCTGAAGCCATAGGCGTTTATTCCCTTATAATGTCTATATATATGTTTGCTGTAACTATTGCAACTTCAGGAGTAAACTTAGCTGCTACTAAAGTAATATCCGAAGAATTAGAAAAAAATAACAGTGGTAACGTACCAAGAATTGTTAAACGTTGTTTTTTGTATAGCTTTTTAATGGGAGTTTTTGCATGCATACTACTTATAACATTTGCTCCATATATATGTGAGCATTGGCTAATGGATAAAGTATCTTGTACTGTTATTTACGCACTAGCTATATCCCTTCCATTTGTTTCTATGACATCTGCAATTTCAGGATATTTTTTAGCCGTCCGTAATGTACTTAGAACATCCATATCTCAAATTGCAGGGCAACTTATGCGTATTGGGATAGTATTTATACTTGTTATGTATATATTTCCAAATAGCATTAATAACTCTGCCCTAGCTCTTGTTATAGGGGGAACTGTAAGCGAAATTATTTCTTTTATATTTTTATACATTACATATGCAAAAGATAAGAAAAAGCATAACATGTTAAAAGATAAAAACGCTAAACTTACAAAACGCATCCTTAAGATTTCTCTACCTATTGCAATTACTTCATATATACGTTCTGGACTTAATACATTAAAACAAATAATTATACCTATTAGGCTTAAACTGTCCGGTATGTCTTATACAAAAGCAATTGCTGAATATGGCATTATATGCGGTATGGCTATTCCAATAATAATGTTTCCAAGTGTTATTGTGTATTCATATAGTTCTTTACTTGTTCCGGAATTTTCTAGATTCAGTGTACATGAAGATAAATCTGTTATGCGAAGAAATATTAGTAAAATGTTTAAGATAACATTATACTTTTCTATTGCTATAGCTGGAATTTTAATGTACTTTGGAAAAGATATTGGAAACCTTTTATACAACACACAAGATGTTGGTTGGTATATAAAAATAATGGCACCACTTATTGTTCTTATGTATTTAGATAATGTCATAGATAACATTTTAAAAGGACTTGGAAAACAAATTAGCGTTATGTGTTGTAATATCTTAGACCTAGTAATATCTGTATCTTTTATATATTTTCTTCTCCCTATATTTGGAAGCACAGGATATATTATAGTAATGTACATAAGTGAAATACTAAATTATACGATTAGTGTTGTTACACTCTTTAAAGAAACCGAGCTTAAATTTAAATATTTTGAATGGGTTATACTTCCTGTTATATCTATAGGCATTTCCTTAATTATATCTAGCATATTTAGTTTTTCATATTTAGGAACCCTATCCGCTTTAATACTAAAAATTCTAATATGTATATTGTTCTATGTTTGTTTACTACTACTTTTTAAAACTACAAAACATTGACAATATCTATACCTTGTGATATAATTAGTACGTATAAAAATTTAAGAGTAACAATAATTAATGTTACTTACTAAAAGGAGGAAACACATCTATGGAAACTACTTATGAATGTGCTTCGTGCAAACGTACAAATGTTAAACTTTGGCGTCCCTATGGTTATTCTTCCCCTCTTGTATGTGCCTGTTGTTTAGAAACTCGGCAATCACCATTCGAATATGACGAAGTAACCTGGGAAAAATCTGATAATGGAAATTACATAGGAAACCCCACTGGTAGAAAAATTCAAGGCAAAAGATGGGTTGTAGATAACCTTGGCAGAGTTCCCTCATACCACGGGCCTGTTCCTGAAGGAGTAACACAATTTATGACAGACCAGTTACTCGCAAACATCGAAGATATTGACAAGGCTTGGTCGTCAGAAAACACTACAATGATACCAGCAATTCCTAGTGACGATGGACTTTTCTGGTGTTATAACTCGGTTCCTAAAGACAAAGTTACTTGGTGGGAATCGTTACCGACTAGATAAAAATACAATTTACTATAAATAGCGTATAAGCAAATGCTTATACGCTATTTATATACAAAAAAGAACTAACAAAATGTTAGCTCCAATTTGGTGCGAGTGATAGGACTTGAACCTACACACCGGTTGGTACCAGATTCTAAGTCTGGCGCGTCTGCCAATTCCGCCACACTCGCGACCGTACATATATATTAACATAGCATAAAAAAAAAGTCAACAAAGATTTTTAATTTTTCTAAAAAAACTATCAATTTTATATAAATATTATCCCACTATTCACTTCTTTGTCTAAAAATGTCCTTTTCTGTTGTATTTTTATTTACATTGTGTTAGAATTCTTTAGAAATCCAATTTAGTATGCTTAATAATTAAAGCATAAAACTACAACTTTTGAAGGGAGCTATATTTATGCGTTACGATTACCCCACTTTAAAGAAGCAGTATATTGAAACTGCTAAAACCCTTTTTGGCAAGGAACTCTCCAAGCTTAGTCCGCATGAACTAAACGCCGTAATAGCAAGCGTTGTGAAGAAAGACATTGTAGCTACTAATTTTAATAACTCCTTAAGTCTTTACTCTGAAAAGAAAATTGCTATTTATTTTTCCATAGAATTTTTACTTGGCCGTATTGTTCTTGATACTCTTGTTAACACTGGTTTAATGGAAATGACAAGAAGTATTTTCAAAGAACAAGGTATAGACATTAACTCACTTGAGGAAGTCCCAGACACTGCCCTTGGCAATGGTGGTTTGGGTAGACTTGCAGCTTGCTTTATTGAATCTGCTGCAACTACTGGTTATCCTCTATTTGGTGCAGGACTTTATTATAACTATGGTCTATTCAAACAAAGTTTTGATGAAAATGGAAACCAAGTAGAGCTTAGAGATGATTGGACAAGTCATGGTGAACCTTGGTTTGAACCAAATCCAGATGATGCTGTAATTGTTGAATTTCAAGATACTAAAGTAAAAGCTGTTCCATATATTTTACCTATTATAGGGTATAGTAAAAAAGATGATGAGTATCTTGGAAACAGCTTTCCGCTTACCTTATGGAAAGCAGAAGAAATAGATGGAACCAATGAATCCGCAAAGAAAATATCTGACTTTCTGTATCCTAAAGATGATACTGATGAAGGTAAAAAATTGCGCCTCAGACAAGAATACTTCTTTACAAGTGCAATGATGCAATATATTTTCAATATTCATTTGAAAAAGCATGGTAATTTAGATAATATCGAAGACTACTATTGTTTTCAAATGAATGATACGCATCCTGTTCTTGCCTCTTTAGAGTTCATAAGACTTTTAAAACTTAATGGGTACTCATTTGAAGAAGCATCGGCAAAGGCAAAAAAATGTTTTGCCTATACCAATCATACCATTATGAGTGAAGCCTTGGAAAAGTGGCCTATCCTTATCTTTAAAGATATTCTTCCTAATATTTTTAAAGTAGTTGAAGAGCTTAACCAGCAGCTTATAAACGAACTCATTAGTAAGCCAGAATTCAATTTTACTAATATTATTGATGGTAAAACCATATATTATCCGAACTGGGAAAAAGTACGTGAGTATGAATTGTTCTCATATGGTTTAATTCATATGGCAAACATAGCAAGCTATGTAGCTATGAAAATCAACGGTGTTGCTGAAATTCATTCTGAAATTATAAAAAAATCTACACTTGCTAAGTGGTATAGATTGTATCCCGAAAAGTTTACAAACGTAACCAACGGTATTACTCCTCGCAGATGGTTAAAACTTGCTAATCCTACTCTTGCGAACTACTTAAATAGATATATTGGTCAGTATTGGCCTAGTGATTTGGCTAAGCTTAAACTTATGGAAGACTCAATGGATATGAAGTATGTCCTTCCTGAATTTGCCATGGTAAAACAAGCTGCCAAACGCGACCTTGCCGACTATATCTTAAAGCAAGAAGGAATCGCTATTGATCCGTTAAGCATAATCGATTGTCAAGTAAAAAGAATTCATGAATACAAACGTCAACTCATGAATGCCTTAAGAATTCTGTATATTTATGACGGTCTTAAAAAAGGTACTATCACTGACTTCTACAGTACTACATTCATTATTGGTGGTAAAGCAGCTTCTGGATATTCTGCTGCCAAGCAAATTATTGCTCTTATTAAGGATATTCAAGAGTTAGTAAATAATGATCCAGATATGAATGGTAAAATGAAGGTGGTATTCTTAACCAATTTCAATGTAAGCTATGCTGAAAAAGTATATGCAGGCGCTAACTTCTCTGAACAAATTAGTACAGCGGGTACTGAAGCGTCTGGAACTGGCAATATGAAATTCATGTTAAACGGTGCTCCTACCATTGGTACCTTAGATGGTGCAAACATTGAAATTGTCGAAGAAGCTGGTTCTAAAAACAACTATATCTTTGGCGCATCGGTTGAAGAAATCGGTCGTATTAGTCCTATCTACAACCACCGTTCTTTCCTTGATGCAAATAAAGACTTGGTTGAACTTCTATCCTACCTTAAGGGAGAACGTAATCTCAAGCGTTCCTATTGGGATCTTGTTAATACTCTTCTTTACGATGATAGATACTTTGTAATGTATGACCTTCGCTCGTATATCGACACGACATTACGTGCCATCAAAGATTATGCTAAGGAACAAGCAACTGGTAATTTTTCTTATTACACTCGTAAAGCTTTCAAAAATGCAATTCGCGCAAGTAAGTTTTCTTCTGACAGGTCAATCGCAGACTATGTATCCTTAATCTGGCATATTCAAAACGTATCAGATATGTAACACTTAACCTCCTTGGAATTAAAATTCCAAGGAGGCCTTTTATATTTTATTATCTCTTGTTTATATATTTACACATTCTATAGTCCCAAATATTCTTCTAATGTAAGATTATTACAACATATTTTCTTTGAGTGTTTTCTTCCAATATAACGCAAATGCCATGGTTCATATTTATACCCTGTTATATCTTCTTTTCCTTTTGGATAGCGAATTATAAAGCCAAATTTATATGCATTTTTTTGTAACCATTTATCTTCTTTAGTCCCTATAAATTTATCACTATCTTCACAAATGTCTATTGCAAGTCCCGTTTGATGCTCTGAATGCCCTGGCTTTGCTGAAAATGTATTTGTCTTCTCTTCTCCAAATTCTTTCACATATATATTGTATATTTTCTCTTGGTAATCATAACTCCTAAAGCCTGATATAATCCTTAATTTTGCTCCATCTTTTAGTGCACATATCTTCATTAAGTAATATGCTATAAGAAGCTTTTTACTGAGTCCTGGATTATAATCTTTAGGTAATCCTATATCCTTATTTACAATTAATATTCCATTTACATATGTTGGTTTTACCACTATTATCACCCATATAATTTTATGATTATATAAAGCAACTTATCACATAAAGAATACGTTTATCATAAGATAAAGTATTAAGGAGGATAAAAATGGCTACTATACTAGTATATAACCAAGATACAAACAAAATAGAAAGATATAACCGTGGACCAAATGAAGCTATGCCATATGTTACAGGCAATACACTAACAGTAAAGGAATTTAGAGGAAGTTCTGGTTCAGATATAATGTGGACAACTAAAGCATTTATGGAAGCTTGGAATTCTCTTAGAAGACAATGGGGCAAACCAATTTATGTGGGTTATGCATTTAAAAGAATATGGCAAGGCGGACATTCTGGAATGTCTCAACATTATGCTGGTCTTGCAATGGATATGGCTCAAACTTTTTCAAATAGTGAAAGAAATAGATTAAGAGAACTTGCAATAGATTCGAGACTTTTTACTTATGTTGAACCTAAAGCTTTAACACCGACATGGGTACATATAGACAAAAGATATGGTACACCCGCCTGCCCTACTGGTGGTTATCCTGTAATACGCCAAGGAACACGTGGAGTATATGTTATGGTTCTTCAAGATGCTCTAAATTATTTAGGCTACAATACTGGAAGTATTGATGGAATATTTGGACCTAATACAAGAGCTGCTGTAGTCAGATTCCAACGTGCTAACAACCTATCCGCTGACGGTATTGTTGGCTGTAATACTTGGAGACGACTTACAAATAAGTTTTAACAAAAAAAGTGTGCATCCATTCGGATACACACCTTTTTTGTTATTAGACATCAGGTTCAAGATACATTGCATTAATGTACTGGTTCCAGAAATCATAGAACGTAGCTACTGTACTATCGTACCATTGCATAAGGCCATCTTCTCCCGCCTGGTACTCATACTTAAATTCACTACTAAAAAGCCTATCTGTATAGATGTTATGCGCATTACAATTAGAAAGCGCCATAGCAAAACCGTATTTTGTATAGCCATCGCCCCAAGCAATCGTTCTAATTTCTACACGATATGCACCCAAGACGATTTCTACACCCTTATTTTTCTGTTTCCATTCTTCGAATGTAGGTAAATTAAAACGTCTTACTTTGTAAGTAACCTTTTCTGCTTTTGAAGTATTTTTACATACCTTAATATTCGGATTATACCAATAAACCAAATAGCAAGGATTTTTTACATCGTAAAAATACGGTACAAGTACCAATGCTGGTTTGGAACTATCTACAAATTCCTTTCCAAGAGCTATTTTTTCATCTTGAACAAAGAATATTCCTTTGTGAGTATATTTATTTGTCCATTCCAACTCATTGCATACGCACTCTTCTACGCAAACTCGAATATTTTTTCGAACAACATTTTCGAAGAGCCACAGTTTATATACTCTGGGGAGCTCCTCTTTTGCGCTTTCGGATAAAGCCTTAATTACCCATTCCCACCGTGTCATATTACATCCTCCTAAAATAATTATTTTTTGGTAATGTTTATTTGCTAGAAATATTATACCACAGCAGTTCACATAAATCAAGAAATGCTGTGGTATTCACTATTTTATTAAGAACCCGTACTTTTATATTTTTTCATTCCAGCATTAAATATTAAACAAGCTGGTATTAGAGTTAGTACACTAAGTAGTGGTAAGAATATGTACCATAAGTTATTTGATGCTCCTGTTATATATAGCATAGGGAAATATGACGTAAGTCCTATTGGCACTAGATATGTAAAGAATATTCTTACTGCTTTATTATATATTCCTATTGGGTATTGTGCAAAGTCTCTTGTGCCATATATAAATATATTAACTACCTCTAATCCTTCTATAGTAACAAAGCATAATGCCGCTCCCATTATTAATACAGAACCAAATACTATACTACTTCCTAAAAGCATTATTATAATCGTTCCTATATGTACTACACTTATTTGTAGTTTAATATATGCATAAACTAATAGTATTAGAGATATTATACATTTAACAAATTTTGAAAGTTCTACCTTGTATCCTATAACCTGCAGATATATATTTTGTGGTCTTACTAAAAGTTGGTCTAAATGTCCGTGCTTTATTATTTCTGAGAATTTATCAAAACCTCGTAGAAGACCTTCAGCAAAACTTTCTCCAAATTGTACAACTGAAAAACAGAGTATTACTTGGTATATATTGAAAGATTTTACTATTCCAAATTTATCGAACAAGGAGTAAAATACTACACAATATACAAAGAATGCTATTAGTTGTGCAATTACTAGAAATATAAACGAGCTTTTATATTCTAGTTGTGATTTAATATGCATAGATATATATTTTAACATTCTAACCTCCTTGTATATACACTTTTTTCATAGCATACTTTAGTATTAACATTCCTATTATTACTAAAGCTACTATCCAAAATATTTGTAGTCCTAAAAATTTATAACTAGCCATAAGGGTTATATCCCCAGAGTATATTCTAAATGGCAAATCACCTATTAGCCAGAACGGGAAAAAGTGACATATTGTTTGTACTATCTTAGGTAGTAATGGTAGTGGCAAACTTGTACCACTTAAAAGTTCAGCAAAGTTAAATATTATATTACTTATTCCTTTATCTTCATAGGTAAAGAATGTTATTGTTTGTATTATCATCATAATGCTTGTTATAATTAAAGCCCCAAGCAATAAGTTAATTGCAAACATTGCAAATGTTCCAAAAGATGATGGTAATATTAGATTGTATGGTGCTGGTAAAACTACCGCTATTAAAAGTATTGGCATACATCTTAAAGAAACTGCTGCAAACTTTTGTGCAATACACTTTACAAACCACCATACATATATGTTATATGGTCTAACTAGTTCGTAGGCTACCGTTCCGTTTTTTATGCTTTTTGCTACACTATCATCTTTATTTCGTATATATACTAGCGCTAAGAAGGCTTGTTGAAGCCATACGTAAGCAACTAACTTTTCAAAATCCATTGGCGTGTCTTGTCCAACACCAGTATAGAAAGCCTGGTAGATAAATATCTGTAAAAACCCCCAGAAAAATTGTGTAAATATTCCAGCTAGTGCCGCTGTTTTGTACTGTAAACTTGAAGTCAAAACTGTTTTAAAATAACTTAAATATCCCTTCATATCTCATACTCCTTATACATTTGAAGTATAATATTATCTATGTTGTTTTCGTGAATATTTACATCTTGTATTTGACACACTCTACTATACTTTTCTATTATGTTAGATATGCTTTCACACTCGCTATTTCCTACTTCTATTAATGCTTTACTATCGTCTTGCTCTAATATTTTAGACTGTATTTCCGGTCTCATTTTTAAATTAGTATATACTATCTCTAGTTTTTTTGTTGATTGGAATTTTGATTTAATTTTTCTTAAGTCTCCATCATATAGCAATTTGCCTTTCCCTATAACGACTACTCTTTTAGCTAATTCTTCAATGTCTGTCATATCGTGTGTTGTTAAAATAATAGTTGTCTTTTTCTCTTTATTTAAATCTTTTACAAATTGTCTAAGCTGAACTTTTGAAACTGCATCTAACCCTATCGTGGGTTCATCTAAGAATAAAATATCTGGATTATGTAACAGTGCTGCGGCGAGTTCACATCTCATTCTCTGCCCCAGACTTAATTGTCTTACTGGTACATCTAATAAATTTTGTAGATTTAATTTGTCTATTAACTCTTCCTTTGTTTTTTCGTACTCATCTTGTGGTACTTTGTATATTGCCTTTAGTAATTCGAATGATTCAATTACTGGTATGTCCCACCATAGTTGCGATTTTTGACCAAATACAACACCAATTCTAGATACATATTCCTTTCTGTTTTTAAAAGGATTTATGCCATCAATACTAATGTCACCACTGTCCGGTTGTAATATTCCACATAACATCTTAATTGTTGTAGACTTACCGGCTCCGTTTGGTCCAATGAATCCAAGGATTTCTCCCTTGTCTATACCGAACGAGATATCGTCTACCGCTTTAACTATTCGGTACTTTGGTTTAACAAATGCTTTAATTGCACTTAATAAACCTTTGTCTCTTACCTTAATTTTAAAGTGTTTGGTAAGATTATGCACATTAATATACATTAAAACACCTTCTTTCCCACGCAAAAAACACATTACCTAAAGGTAACTATTAGATTTAATCTCTTTCGTTCTCTATAAGTAATGTGTTTAACAACGTAAAAATAATGTTATCACAAATAAAAATAAAAGTAAATAGTTTTATGAAAAATTATTAAAATTTCTTGTTGAATTTGTATTTGCATAAATTATAGCTTGTTATATGCAACAAACAAGCACCAGAAATTTTCTGATGCTTGTTAATATATTACTTCTTTCTACTTACTTTGTTTACAGTGAGTTACTTTTTCTTCTTGGTTTTTAAGGACTGACGAATATATCTCCATGCATCATAAGTTACATCAGAAATAATAATACCTTCACCCTCTATAAAATCAATAAAAGGATGTAATACCATAAATGTAACAAGAATTACAAATTTAATCCACAACTTTATGGGGAGTAGAAAATCTATTACAACAAATGCAGCAAACATTATTGTATTGAACAAAAGCGGCATATTATTTCTAACATTAGGTTTACGCAAGAAGATGTTGTTTCCTGTACAGTCAGGTGCAATAAGGACTGCTACCGTGGTTATAGCGGATGTAATTATAGCCCACTTAATATTTACAATAGCTGCAATAATAAACATTACCACGTGTCCGCCAAAATATAAACACGCACGAATATATGCCTCAGTTGGATTATTATATGCAATATCATCAATGTAGCAAGCCCCTTGATATACAACCGTCAAATAATGTATTGTTCCTAATATAGAAAAAATAGTTCCTATCTCAGGGCACAACCACCACACAAGCATAATGTTAATTGCATATGCTAATGTATAATACCACTGTTCATTTCCTTCACCTGTGAAACCGTACTTACCTCCAACAATAAATTGGTAGAAATAAAGTAATTTCCTCATATTACTGTTGCCTCCTTATATTGGTTTAGTTCTCAAAACACGCCATTCTTTTTTCCATAATTTCAACTTCATTTTCAGATATTACCCATTCTTTATACTCATAGGCATCATCTCCATCATATTCATCCTGGAAGGTACACCTTCTAGAAAAACATCTTGCCTCGCTATCAGATACACTACACCTAATACCCAAATCGCGTATTTCATCTGCATTATGCTTTAAAGGAAGAAGAAATTTAAATTCTTCTAATTCAAAAAACTTTAAATAGTTTGCAAATGCCAATGTATTAACGTCCCAATTAGAAATTTGAAAGCCACCTTTGTTTTCTCTAATAAGGTTACACACCACCTGTATTGCATGATTATACAATTTACAGAATATTTCAGCTGTACCTTGTTCATCAATACATTTTGCAATGTTTCTCTTAAATACATATTCATCTATATCTCTACATTGTCCTGGCCATCTGTTTTGTTTTATTTCCCTATTTACATACTTTTTAATAAGTTCATCTACAAATACAGCTGCCACTTTCTTTGCAACACTTAACTGTTCTTGTGAAACAGGTTTTGTTTGTAATTTATTAGGTGAATTTTTCTGAAACTTTGCATCAATAACTCTGTGAAAAACATTTTGTTGCATGGTATACCAATTTAATTGTACCTCTGAACAAACTGAAGGTTTAGACAAATTATATGTAGGTCTTGCTACCGAACCGTCTCTATACATGTATCCTTCTATACTATTTCTAGTACAACTAGCTAATGCATTTGCTTTTGCAATTATATCTTCAAAACTTTCATCTTCTACTACATACTCGTAAGAAAGCACTTTGAGTTCATCCACGTTTATCTTCTTTAACGTTTCATTTATAATTGCAAAATACTGCTTTTCTGTTACAGGTTTAGTAATACCTTTCGACAACAAGTGATAAAAAAGATTTACTAACAACCGTTCATGTTTCAATACAACTTTTTGCATAACATACACTCCTTGCACACAAATATTATTAAGATATATTTTGTATTGCTTTTAAGTAATGCTAATACTTATTTCTTCTTGGACCTATAGATTGGTCCTCTAGGCCTACCAGGGTCTTTTTCGGTAATAACACGATACTTTCTTGCGTCTGCAAAGCAGTTGTTTTGGTATTTTTCAGCATCTGAACTTATCTCAATTATACGTGGTTGCTCCCAGCTTCTATCCTTAATTCCTCTTGCCAATTTTTCTATCGAATCCATAAATTACACTCTCCTTAAATAATTATTTTTAGAATTAATCTAGTATCGAGTATAATTATATCATATTTGTCAATATCATTTGACAAACATTTGTTTATGTGCTATACTAGTTTTACTTGAGGTGAAATATATGGAAACAACATTAATTATAATAATAGGTGTGCTTTTAGTTATTGTGTTTATACTAGCTATTGCAGTATCTAAGAAAGGTAAGAAAATAGACTTAGAAGATATTAGAAAGGAACTTGCCTTCCAACTAAAAAACAACCGTGAGGAAATAACAAATAATATTGGAAGTAAAATTGTAGATAATACTACAATACAACAAAATAGCATTGCATCACTTACAAATTTAAATGAAACAAAACTTGAAAATATACGTAAATCTGTCGAAGAAAAACTTTTAGCTATACAAAAAGATAATGGTGAAAAGTTAGAAAAAATGAGACTTACAGTAGATGAAAAATTACAATCTACATTAGAAAAAAGACTTAGCGAATCTTTTAAAATTGTAAGTAACAACCTTGAATCTGTGCAAAAAGGCTTGGGTGAAATGCAAAGCTTAGCTAAAGGAGTTGGAGATTTAAAAAATGTATTTACAAATGTTAAAGCTCGTGGTTACTGGGGTGAAATACAACTTGGAAATATCCTAGAACAATTCTTAACACCTGAACAATATTTAACATCTGTAAAAACAAAGAAAAACTCAAATGACTTCGTGGAATTTGCAATTAAATTTCCAGGAAAAAACAATTTAGACTGCGTACTTCTTCCAGTGGATTCTAAGTTCCCTATAGAAGATTATTCAAGACTTGTTTCTGCTGAAGAAAGTGGAGATGTATCATCTATTAATGAATGTAGAAAAGCATTAGAAAACCAAATTAAAAAATGTGCAAAAGATATTTCAGATAAATACCTTGATCCACCATATACAACAGACTTTGGTATAATGTTTTTACCTACTGAAAGTCTTTACTCTGAAGTTTTAAGAAATACTACTTTATGCGAAACATTAAACCAAAAATATAGAGTTGTAGTTGCTGGACCATCAACATTTATAGCTTTACTTAACAGTTTGCAAATGGGATTTAGAACACTTGCTATAGAAAAACGTTCAAGTGAAGTTTGGGAACTATTAGGAGTTGTAAAAACAGAATTTAGCAAGTTTGGTGACTTATTAGATAAAACAAATAAAAAACTTATTGAAATATCTAATACAATGTCTGTTGCGACACGTAAAACTCGTACTATTGAAAGAAAACTAAAAAATGTAGAAGCTCTTCCAATAAGTGATGAAAATGAATTTTATGGTTTAGCATTAGATTCAGCTATAGATTCTACAGATGCTGAAGAATAGATAAATTATAAATAGCACTTAGGTGCTATTTTTTTATGCACTTTTACACATAATACATTCGGTGATTATATGAAAGATAAATTATTCGATGCCGTATATTATGAAGAAAATATATTAAACTATTCCCTTGGAATAGAACTTATGGAAAAGTTTAAAGACCTTCCTAAATTTAAGATAGAAAACCACAATAACATTGAGGAAATGAGAAAAAAGGAAAACAAAGAATTCCCAAGGCTTAAAAGGAATTTAATCATTGGCATTAGGCGTACTCAAAAGTTTGTACCAAATTACAAAGTTTCTAACTATCTTGTTCCCTATACCTCATCAGGTTGTACAGCAATGTGTATGTATTGCTATCTTGTTTGTCACTTTAATAAATGTGCATATTTAAGACTATTTGTAAACAGAGAAGAAATGCTAAATAAAATTATTAAAACTGCTGAAAAATCTGATGAAGATTTAGTATTTGAGATAGGTTCAAATAGTGATCTTATATTAGAAAACACTATAACAGGCAATCTCAATTGGACTATAGAAAACTTTGCTAAATGTAAAAAGGGTTATCTTACCTTCCCTACTAAATTCCATATGGTAGATGACATTTTAAACACAAATGGAAAAGATAGAGTAATAATTAGAATGAGCTTAAATCCACATTATATAATCTCACGTGTAGAACTTGGTACTTCTAATTTAAATCAGCGACTTGAAGCTGTTATTAAACTTCTACAAGCTGGCTATAAAGTTGGTATACTAATAGCACCAATAATACTTTTAGACAATTACAAAGAATTATACGAAGAATTGTTTATTACAATTAAACAAACTATACCAGAAAATTTATTAAAAGATGTATTCTTTGAACTAATATTTATGACATATAGTTTTGTACATAACGCTATAAATACTGATGCCTTTCCTAAAGCAATTAAGATTTATGATAAAACTAAATTTACTTCCCGAGGAATGGGTAAATATACATATAAAAAAGAAATACGTGAAGCGGCTACTATATTTTTTAAAGAACTTTTAAACAAGTATTTCCCTAACAATAAGCTATGGTATATATCCTAGCTTATACTACTTAGTTGCTATTTCACCATTTTTGTGTTATTATTATACAAGCGAATACTAAAAATAATTTTCAAATTTGGATATTAGGAAAGGATATATTACATGAACTATAAAGTTAATTCTAGCTATACAAGCTGTTGGTGCGATGATTTCTTTGCAATGTGCTTTATGCCTCCCGGAGGTGCTCGGCTATATTCACTTAGCAAAAGAAAACTTTTGAGATATTTTTCTGAGCTTAATACATTAAGTGTAACACACACCTTTATCTTAGATAATTTGTCTAAGATAAATCAGATAAACTACTATATGGCAACAAACACTTTAGTTCTTAAAATGAATAAAGACAAAGATACGCTTGAAATTTCAGTACCATTACAAACATTTGAAGACATTCTCATAAACTCTACTATTAAGCAACTATATTAAAAGGAGACCAACTATGAACATTACAATTACTGACACTTTTAACTATGGTTTGAATGATCGCATTTGGTACAAATGTTGGTATGAAGGTGAAAATTTGAAATCACAAACAGGTTATATCAGCAAAAAGAAAATGCTCAAATATTTTTCTGAAAAAGAAGAACTTGATGAATTTCATTTGTTGCTGTTAGATAATATCATTAAAACATTTTGTTTTGTTTACTACACTGAAGCTGGTGAGTTTACAATGCGTCTGTCTCGTGACAAAAGCATAGTTATCCACATTCCTCAAAAAGATTTTGAAAATATAGTTACAAATTGTACTGCAGACTAAAATTTCAACTAACTACCACAGTTAATTCTGTGGTAGTTTTTACTTTTCTTTTCTATTGTTATTTAACTTTGTTTCCTTGTTATAACAACATCATTTTTTTCTTTTGAAAAAGACATTATTATATCATCTTTTATGTTTATTTTTTGTTCTATTATATAATCTGCAAATTTATCCTCTATTTTGCTTTGTATTGCCCTTTTAAGAGGTCTTGCTCCTTTTTTAGAGTCATAACCCACCTTAGATATATAATCTATTAAATCGTCTTCAAACTTAATTTTAATACCTTGTGTTTTTGCTCTTTGCTCTACATCTTTTAAAAGTATTTTTGTTATTTTCTTTACGCTTGGCTCGTCTAACTTATTAAATACAATTACATCATCAAGTCTATTTAAAAACTCCGGACTAAACTTTTTATTAACTTGTTCCATTACTTCTTTTTTCATTTTTTCATATTGTTCTTGCTTGTTTTCCTCTTCTTTAATAAATCCTATACTTTTGTTTTCAACTATATTTCTTGCACCTAAGTTTGAAGTCATAATGCAAATAGTATTTTTAAAATCTACCATTCTACCCTGTGAGTCTGTTAAACGTCCATCATCTAATATTTGAAGTAGTATGTTATATACATCAGTATGTGCTTTTTCAATTTCATCAAAGAGAACAATACTATATGGATTACGTCTAACTTTTTCCGTAAGATAACCACCCTCTCCAAAGCCAACATAACCTGGAGGAGAGCCTATAAGTTTTGACGTACTATGGGATTCCATATATTCTGACATATCTACTCTAATTATTGCATTTTCATCATCAAAAAGTTCTTCTGCTAAAGCCTTTACTATACCAGTCTTCCCAACTCCTGTTGGTCCAGTTAGTAAAAATGATGCTATAGGTCTTTTGGGGTCTCTAAGTCCTACCCTACTTCGTTTTATTGCTTTAGCAAGAAGTGTTATTGCTTCATCTTGCCCAACTATTTTCTTTTTTAGTTTATTTTCTAAATCTTTAAGCTTTAGCATTTCATCTTTTTGCAGCTTTTCTACAGGTATTTTTGTAATTTTTGCTACAACTTCTTCAACGTCTTTAGGATGTATCGTTATACGCTTCATACCGTTCTTTTCACTTAATATTTTACTTTTTATTATCTCTATTTCATCAGCACTTTCTTGCAGGTTACTTTCAGAGTGTACATATTTCACCTTTGAACAAGCTTCATCAATTATATCTATTGCTTTATCTGGTAAATTTCTATCTAATATATATCTTTTAGATAATTTTACTGCTTGCTTTATAGCATCATCTGTTATTTTAACATTGTGGTATTTTTCATACTTGAACTTTATTCCTTTAATAATCTCTATTGCTTCTTTTTCCGTTGGTTCGTTCACATTTACTATTTGAAACCTTCTATCTAAAGCACTATCTTTTTCAATATACTTTGTATATTCCTCTTTAGTAGTAGCTCCAATAATTCTAATACCACCACGAGATAAATATGGCTTTAGTATATTTGCTGCATCAAGTGCTCCTTCTGCACTTCCAGCTCCTACTATAGTTCTCATCTCATCTATGAACAAAATTACATTACCAACTTTTTTGGTTTCAATTATACATTTCTTAAAACGTTCCTCAAAGTCTCCTCTATACTTTGCTCCTGCTATCATAGAAGAAATATCTAAAAGTAGTATCCTTTTATCCATTAATTCTTCTGGCACATTTCCTTTTTCTATCATATAAGCAAGGCCCTCTACTATAGCTGTTTTGCCCACTCCGGCTTCTCCAATAATTAAAGGATTATTTTTAGTCTTTCTAGTTAGTATTTGTATTATCCTATTTAATTCATCTTCTCTTCCTATTATTCTATCTATCTTACCATTTTTAACTAGAGTATTTAAATCTTCTGAATACATATCTAGTGTAGGTGTTGTAACAGATGTTGTATTATATATATTAGATATAGGGCTTTCTTTACTTACTATCTTTAATATATCTGTGAACATTTTTTCTGGGTCAACATTTGCATCTATTAGTATTCTAACGCCTATGCTGTCTGTTTCTTTCATAAGAGACAGTAATATGTGTTCTGTTCCTATATAATTATATCCTAAACGTTTAGACTCTTTCATACTATTTTCTAGTACTCTTTTAGCTCTCGGTGTAAGTTCCGGTTCTTTTACTTTTTTAGGACTCATTTTCCCATCTATTTTTATAATCTGTTCTTTCACATATTCTGCATTTATCCCTTGTTTTAAAAGTATTCTTGCAGCTATTCCTTTTGATTCTAAACAAAGCCCATAAAGTAAATGCTCTGTTCCTATATAACTATAATAATTTTCTATTGCAAACTCTCTCGTATTTTCTAATGCTATCTCTGCTCTTTTTGTAAATTCATACATAAAAAATATACCTCCGCTAACTCTTAGCTTCGGTATAATTATATTATATTAAAAATTTACATGATATACTTTCGACTATACACGTATTTTTATGACATTTGTTTCTTTTCTTTTTTTCTATTTCTTATTTGCTCTATAAATATTCTACGTATAATACTAAAGTTTGTAAATAATCTTGTACTAAACACTATTACTGCTGCAAGGTATATGTCTACATTTAGCTTTTGTCCTAGATATACCAAGAATATTGCTATAATGGCATTCAAGAAAAATCCAGATATAAATATTACAAAATCAAATTTGTTTTGCATATTTGATGCAACTCCACCAAATATTGAATCTAAAAAGGCGAGTATTGCAACTGCAATATATTCAGTAAATGCATAAGGAATTTCTAAACTATATCCAAATAGGAAGCCCAATGCTATTACAACTATTAATATAAATGCTACTATTATCTTTTTCATTTACTACCTCCTATTTCACTTCTGACGCATATCTTAATTTGAGTGCCAAATCATATTTGTCTATTGTTATGCTATTATCTGTTTCTATTTCAACTTCTATCCCATAAGATTTTAAGCTATCTACCACACCATTTCTAATATTCAATGCACTTTCTAAATATTTAGAATTACCAATTGCTTTTATATAAAATGGTGATGCAACTTTTACGCTATTTACTTGTATTGTTGGGCCTACACATCTTATTGCCGTTGTTGCAATTACTCTTTGTCCATTAATACTTATAGCTTCTGCCCCAGCTGCTTTTAACTCTGTTACTATAGCCGTAAGGTCTGTATCATGAACAAGTCCAGCTTCAACAGACATCTCTGTATCTGTACTATCTTTTAATGTAATAACTACTCCCTCACCTCTAACAGTTGCAAGACCTGCTAATACATTTGCTTTTTCAAGTTCAGACTGCATCGAAGCAATAAGTGCGTCATTTGACGAACTACTTGTTTTATACTCCTCAACTATCTCTTGACTTTCTTCATATTGTTCTTTTAGGGTTTGATAGTCTTCTTTAACATTTTGAAGTTCTCTTAGAATTTCAGCTTCTCTCATACCTTCAGATATTATATTTGTATTTCCAACTGTGTTAAGTTGAGCTGCAATTACAAATGAAAATATAAACAAAGCAAGAGCTATCATAACAATAGCCGTTATATTATACTTTCTAATAACATCTACTGTTTTTTGTATGTGTTGTTTTTTAGACTTAGTATTATTTGTCTTTTCTACTTGTTTCTTTTTTGGTTCTGCTTTCTTATCTAATGGCTCTGTTTTTGTTATATCTATTGTTGGTTTCGTTTCTTTTTTTGCTGCCATAATGCTCACTCCTTATCTTATACTTTCTGTAAATACAGGATTTTCTTTAGTCATATCTATCGTTCCTGCTTTACCTTCAATTTGTTCCAATATACTTTTCAAAAAGTTCATATCATAATCTAAATCTTTATCATTAAATATAACATTTACATCGTGGTTTAATGTAAGTATTATATTCTTCTGTTTGAATTCTATATTTGTTATTTCCTTTTCAATACCAGATTTTTCGTATACCTTATTTGTTTTTTCATAAAGTTCAAGTTTATTAAGTTCGGTATCTGCTATAGTTGTTTTAAGTTTTACATTATCGTCAAATGAAATTCCAAATACTAAAAGTTCATTATCTTTTTTTAATTCACCTTGAGTTTCTTCTAATATTATACCCGTCTGTGTTAATCTAAAATATGTATCTGTTTCGTGATTGTATGCAAAATATTTTGAATCATATTCCTCTACTGTTATTTTAATTGTATCTGGTCTTACTCTTTTTATACTAACATCTTCTATATATGGTAATGTATCTAAATTTGTCTCAATATACTTTTTTGAAACTTTGTAAAGATTTTCCCCTATTGGTATGTTTGCAGTGTCTGTTAATGTTTGTATGTCATAAATATTGTTATTTACAAACTCGACTTTAGCCACACTATACTTAGGGCTTGTACTAAAATAATACACACCATATCCTATTAAGAACAACAAAGAAAGCATAAACATTACAAGTACTATATATACAAGTACCCTTAATATTTTCTTCTTATGCTTTCCTTTAGTTTTCTTTTTTATTTTTTCTACTGGTTTTCTTTTAATATTATTTTCTTTCACTTTACCACCGATTTTATCTCATTATATATCTCTTGTTCAACATTTGGTCTGTACAGCTTAGCTGCATTTTCACCCATAGTCTTTAAAAGTTTTTCTTTAGATATCACTTCTTTTATTTTACCATATAAAATGTCTTCATTCAATATGTTTTCTTCGATTACTATTCCTGCACCCGCATTTTCCATAGATTTTGCATTAAATAGTTGGTGATTTTCTGCAGCTGTTGGAAGTGGTATTAGTATAGCAGGTCTGCGGCATATACTTAATTCTGTTATAGTCATTGCCCCTGCTCTTGTAATAAGTAGGTCTGCTGCTTTATACATTTTATCCATATCATAAACAAATTTTTCTACTTTTAAATATTTGTCTATGTCTTTTTGATCTTTTAGACTTTCTACTACACTATCGTAATTAGTAGGTCCAACTGCTATAACAAAATATATATCTTCTGGTCTATATTTCTTTACCATATCTATTACTGTTTTGTTAAACTTAATAGCTCCTTGGCTTCCACCAGTTATGAATACTATTTTTCTATCGTCTGAAATTATGTTTTTTCTACATTCATCTTTATCTAAGCTCATCATGTGGTCCATATCAAATTTAGCCGGTGTTCCTGTAAATATGGCATTTGTTCCGACTGGTAGTTTAGATTTAGCATCTTCAAACCCAAGCAAAACTTTTGCGGCATCTTTTGCCACCATTTTTACTGAAAGGCCAGGATATGCATTACTTTCGTGAAGTATATAAGGTATATGTTTTTTCTTAGCTGCCTTACATACTGTTAAACATACAAATCCACCTGTTCCAATTATTACATCCGGCTTAAACTTAGATATTATTTTCATTGTATCAAATATACCAAGTCCAGCATTTACTATGTTTTTTATATTTTGCAAAGTAAATGTTCTATGAAGTCTTCCAGCTCTTACATGTGCTAGATTATACCCCGCTTTTTTAACTAGGTCATTTTCCATACCTGTTTTTGTCCCAACAAATAAAATTTCGCTATTTTTTTCATTTTTCATTATTGTGTTAGCTATTGCTATTCCTGGGTTTATGTGTCCACCACTACCAGCACATGCAATTATGGCTCTCATACTTTTTTCACCTCTACTTCGAACCTTGTCTAGATATATTTAAAACTATTCCCATCGCTGCTAAATTAATAACAAGTGATGTTCCTCCCGAACTAAAGAACGGAAGTGGCATACCAGTTGTTGGTATTAGCTTAGTTACAACCGCTATGTTTATTACTATTTGGAATGCAAACATTCCAATAATTCCAGCTGCTATAAGCATACCATATAAGTCTTTAGATTTTAATGCTATTGTTATTCCTCTAATTATTAAAAAAGCAAAGAGTCCCACAACAATTATAGAACCTACAAAACCAAATTCTTCTGCATATACAGCAAATACGAAGTCGTTTTGCGCTTCTGGAAGCCAAAGATATTTTTGTCTACTTTGACCTATACCTCTACCAAATATTCCACCTGAACCTATAGCATACAGACTTTGCGTCGGCTGCCAGTTTCCACCTTGAATATCTGATTCTGGATCTAAGAATGATTTAACCCTGTCTAGTCTATACTCTTCTGAAAACAAGAAAGCTGCAACTAACGCTATGGCTGTAAGTCCAACAATTATTATTGTTCTTGTTTTAACTTTAAACCCTGCAGATATTATAATAATTGCACATATTGCAAGCATTACTATAGCACCACTTAAGTGTGACTGAAAGTACATAAGTACGCATACTAGACCTGCCATACATATTGGTACAATATAACCCTTCCAAGTTTTCATTTTTTTCTGGTTTTTAACTATGTATGTTGACATTCCAATTATTAGAGACAATTTCATTATTTCTGAAGGTTGGAATGTAAATAAGCCTAAGTTTAGCCAACGCTGTGCACCTTTTGCAGATGAACCTATTCCTGGTATAAATACCATAAGCATCAAAGCTATTCCTATAATATATATTAAATAACCATATTTTTTGTATTCTTTGTAGTCTATTTTTGATACTATTATCATAACTATAATTCCAGCAACCGCAAATATTAGCTGCCTTACCAGATAGTATGAACTGTCTCCATATTCTGTTAGTGCATAATACGAACTTGCAGAAGAAAGCGCTACAAGTCCAATAGCAAGTAATATTATTAATGTAAACAAGAATGTAAAATCCAATTGTTTATTTTTGCTATCTCTAGTTAAATTCTTAAAAAACTCTAGCATTTTCCTCCCCCTTATAATTTATATATTATTAATTATATTTGTTTTTATATTATTATATAAAATATGCAATTACAGATAAAACTGCTGTAACTATCCAAAACATTAATACTACGTGTGTTTCCTTCATACCACAAAGTTCAAAGTGGTGATGAAGTGGTGCCATTTTAAATAACCTCTTACCTTTAGTTAGTTTAAAGTATACAACTTGTAACATAACAGATAAAGCTTCTGCCACAGGTATAAATGCAACTATTAAAAGGTATATTGGCATTTTCATTATTATTGCAGCTGATGCAATAGCTGCACCAAGTGCTAACGACCCTGTATCTCCCATAAATACTTTCGCAGGTTTTACATTAAATATTAAAAATCCAAGTGTTGCACCTACTGTTGTAGCTCCTAATATAATCATTGGTGTATCACCATTTTTTACAGCTACTACCGTAAAGAATGTCATAATTATTGCTACAACACCTGATGCTAATCCATCTAGCCCATCTGTTAAATTTACTGCGTTACTTGTACCAAGCAATACTATTATAGTAAATAGTACAAATATTCCTACACCCAAATTAAATGGTACATTCATAAATGGTATTATTAGTTCTGTTCCCAAATCAAAAACAGTTAGATATAACAAAATGAATACTGCAGAAAATACAAAAAGTAATATCATTTTCATTTTAGCACTTATTCCATCACTACTTTTTTCTACTAATTTTTTTCTATCATCTATAAATCCTACTATACCAAATCCTGCTATTAAAATAATTGGTAGTATCAATATATGATGTTCAATAGCAAATATTGCAAGTATTACAATTATTGCTATTAACATCATTATTCCACCCATAGTTGGTGTTCCTTGTTTTTTCAAGTGTGTTTCAGGTCCATCTGTTCTTACCATTTGACCTACTTTAAGTTTTCTTAAATATGGTATAATACATAAACTTAAAATAACTGTAAGAGCAAAAGATATTCCACCTATAACCATTTGTATATTCATAATTTTCCTCTTTCTAATACTTTATTTCGTCTTTACCAGGCATTTTTTCTGCCGCTTTCTTTACTATTTGTCTTTCGTCAAAAGGTATCTTTTTACCATCTGCAAGTTCCATATAAGTTTCGTGTCCCTTACCTGCAAGTATTACTGTATCATTCTTCCAAGCAATACGCATTGCAAATTCAATGGCATCTTTTCTTTTTTCTATAACTTTATATAATCCACGAGTTAATTTTATTCCCTCTTCTATGTCACGTGCAATTTTAGCAGGTTTCTCATCTCTTGGATTATCTGTTGTAATTATTGTAAAGTCTGCATATTTTCCTGCTATCTCTCCCATTTTTGCTCTTTTTTCATTGTCTCTATTTCCGCCGCAACCAAATACTAATATAACTCTACCTTTTACGTATTTTTTAGTATTCATAAGTATTGCTTCTAAGCTTGATGGGTTGTGTGCATAGTCTATTAAAACTGCAAAGCTCTTTCCTATTTCTACAATTTCACTTCTACCAGGCACTTTTACTGTAGCAAGACCTTTTAACACATCTTCCATTTGAGCTCCTAACATACTAGTTACAGCAACAGCCGCAATAGCGTTATATACTGTATATTTTCCTGGTATTGGTACTGTTATTGTTTGAAGCTGTTTGTTTATATACATTTTAAAATCTACGTAGTTATTATTTATACGTATGTCTGTAGCAGATATGTTTGCTTCATTATCTAAACCATATTTTACATACTTGCATTTTACTTTCTTTAAAAGTTTAGGTGTATATATGTCATCCGCATTTATAACACCAAAAACAGACTGGTCAAATATTTTAGCTTTTGCTGCTAGATAATTTTCCATATCTTTGTGAAAATCCAAATGCTCACGTGCAAGATTTGTAAATACTCCTATTTCGAACTTTATTCCATATACTCTATAAAGTTCTAATGCGTGCGAAGATACTTCCATAACAACATATTCTATACCCACATTCACCATATCTCTTAGCAACTTATGAAGTTCTAAAGATTCTGGTGATGTTCTATATGCTTCTATTTTCTTATCTGCATACGTGTTATATATGGTACCTATCATACCAATTTTTTTACCTGCAGCTAGCATAATATCTCTTATCATATAGGCTGTTGTTGTTTTACCTTTAGTTCCAGTTACACCAATTATTCTTAGTTTTGACGCCGGATAATCATAATATTTTGCTGAAAGCTCAGCTAAAGTTATTCTTGTGTTTTCAGTTATAACTACTGCTACTTCTTCAGGTATAACTAGACTACTACTTTTATCTTTGCTTATAACCACGGCTGTTGCACCGTTTTCAATTGCTTCATTTATATAATCGTGACCATCTTGTTTAAAACCCTCAATTGCCACAAACAAGTCACCTTTCTCTATTTTCTTAGAATCATATTCTATTTTATTTATTTCTATATTAAGATTTCCTTTTGTTTCTTTTTCTATTTCCTCTACTAGATATTGTAATAACATATTATATCCCTCCAATATGCATGATAATTATATCACATTTTAAATCAAATTTATATAGTTTAGTGAATATCTGTTGTATCCACAAATTTTACTGTTATAATTGAGCCTTTCGTTACTACTTCACCCGGACTAGGGTCTTGTATTATAGCATTTCCTTTTCCTATAATACGTATATTTAGTCCTGCAGTTTTAAGTTTAGATATTGCTTTTTTCTCACTATATGACCTAACATCAGGTATAGTTGTTGTTTGTTTCTTAGCTGATGCATCAGTATACACTCTAACCGTTGCACCATCTATTAAACTTGCTCCTGCTTTTGGTATTTGTTCTTTTATAATTTCATCATCTTTTATAGTAACGTCAGATGCAATTTTAAATCCTGCATTAGTTATTATCTTTTTAGCTTCTGCATAAGTTTTTCCTGTTACATCAGAAACTATAGTTTCTGTAGTCGTTGTTTCTTCTACTGTATAACTTGGATTTACATCCATATATCTTAATGTTTCATCAATTATATTACCAACAACCGGCGCACAAACTGTTCCACCTTGGTGTCCTTGTGGTCCTCTTGGATTATATAAATTAAATATAACAACAACTTCCGGGTCATTCACTGGAGCAATTCCTGCAAAAGATGCCATATACCAAAGATTCTTTCCTCTACCTTCTTCAGCCGTACCAGTTTTACCAGCAACTGTATAGCCACTAACCTTTGCTGCTTTACCAGTTCCTTTATCTACTGTATCGTAAAGCGCAGATAATATTTTAGAAGCTGTGTCTTCAGAGATTACTTGTTTTTTTACCGTAGGCGTTGTTTCAGAAATTAAACTTCCACTTTCAGACCTTATTTCTTTTACAACATATGGCTGCATTATTTTTCCACCATTAGCTATAGCAGAATACATTACAGCCGACTGAAGTGCCGTAATAGAAACTGTTTGCCCAAACGATGTTGTTGCAAGGTCAAGTTCAGTCATAGTTTTTGGATCATGTATAATACCTGTTGTCTCACCAGGTAAATCTATTCCTGTTTTATCATAAAGATTGTATGCTTTTAGATATTCTGTATATGTTTTAATTCCCAGTTTAAGTCCTGCTTGCATAAATGATGGGTTACAAGAATTCATTATGGCTTGGCGAAGACTTTGGGAACCGTGAACTCTTGGATATCTCCAACATCTAATCTTCCATCCCGCAATACTTACATATCCCTTACAATTAAACGTTCCTGCTGTGTCTATGTCTGTTATATTTTCCTCAAGAGCCGCCGATGCTGTTAAAACTTTAAATGTTGAGCCTGGTTCAAACGCATCAGATATTGCTGTATTTCTCCACATATCTAATAGTGCATTATTTTTTTCTTTAGAAGATAACGTATCCCATTTTTCTTTAAGTTCTGCATCGTTTATTTCAAACGGTGAGTTTAAATCAAAATCCGGATATACTGCCATCGCTAAAACTTCACCAGTAGATGGTCTCATTACCACACAAGCACCTTTATTTGCAATATTTTCTTTCACTGCTTTTTCTAGGTTCTTTTCTACTATAGACTGTACTGTTGCATCAACTGTAAGAACTAAGCTGTTACCATTTTGTGGTGCAACATATTCTTCATCTTCATATGGTGTTTCATTTCCACCACCATCAATGCTTCCAACTATTCTGCCATCTGTTCCTGCTAGTTCTTCTTCATAATACGCTTCAAGTCCATATAATCCTTGGTCGTCTGTTCCTGTAAATCCTAAAACATGAGATAGTAATGCATTATATGGATATATTCTATTAGTAGATTCATCCACATATATTCCCTTTAATTCGTTTTCTAATATATAGTTAGTAAGCTTAGTTGCCATCTCTTCGCCTATATTTGTTTTTATTGTAACAAGCGACACTGTTTTATTTAATTTTGTTAAGACTTTATCGTAGTCTTCTCCAATTATTTCACTTAAATCCTTAGCAACTTTTTCTTTATCTTCTTTTTTAATATTAGTAGGTGCAACTGTTAATGTATTTGTAGATACACTAAGAGCTAATTTGTTCTCATTACAGTCATATATCGTTCCCCTGCTTGCTGCAACAGTTCTATCTTTTGTTTGTTGTGTATATGCTTTTTCTTTATAATAGCTTCCCCTTATTATTTGAACGTAAAAAAGTCTTGCTATTAACGCAAAAAAGCCCACGAGTGCTATTATTAGCATCCATGTAACTCTCTTTTTATTTTTTACTGTAGCAAAAGCCACGGGCATTCCCTCCTCTAAAAAAATAATCACAAATAAGCTATCCATTTTAACAACATTAGCTATCTTTATGATTATTTACATACCTATTAAGTTTTTTAGCTTTTCTATTCCAATTTCAAATATATTTTTTGTATCAACTTTTTCTACTTTAGTTCCGTAATTTGAATTTATATACACTATTTGACTCTTTTCAGGTTTTTGCATACCTAGTTGTTGTTTTGCATAAGACTCTACAGTATCTTTATCTATTATTCTATCTGCCCAAACCTCTGTAGTTGCAAGTTCAGAATTTGCTGTTATCTGTTCTATTTTTAGTCTTTGTAGTTCTAAATTCTTCTCACTAATTAAGTTATATCTATAACTTATCATAAGCGCCATAGCAAACAATGCCACAACAGATAAAACTAGCGATAACTTAGACTGAGGTTTAGCCTTTGCCTTTGGGGCGTTATTAACATTTGTTTTTATAACTTTTTTAGGAGTTTTAACTATTTTAAAATCCTTTTTGTTTGGCATATGTTCCGGTACAATTTCTGGTACACTTAAATCATATGCATATGCTTTGTCTACTATCACTAATTTCACCTCATTTCTTTTGTAAATCTTAATTTATTAATTAGTTTATATACTAAGCTCTTTCAAAAACTCTAAGTTTTGCACTTCTTGATCTTGGATTTTGTTCTAATTCATCATCTGTAGCTATTATTGGTTTTTTAGTAATTACTTTTCCGTAAGACTTAAATCCACAAACACACTTTGGAAAATCTGGTGGACAAGTACACTTACCTTGAAGATTTTCAAATGTCTTCTTTACTATTCTATCTTCTAATGAATGGAATGTTATTATTAGTAATCTTCCACCTGTTTTTAAGCTCATTACTGCATCACAAATCGCATTTTCTAAATCTACAAGTTCTCCATTTACTTCAATACGTATAGCCTGGAAAACTCTTTTTGCTGGATGCTGTTTTTCGTTTCTTGCCTTAGCAGGTATTGCAGATTTAATAACATCTACTAATTCATAAGTTGTTTCTATTGCTCTTGTTTTTCTTACGTCCACTATTTTTCTTGCAATAGATTTAGAATATTTTTCCTCACCATAGTTAAAGAAAATATCCGCTAAACGTTCTTCAGAATATTTATTAACTACATCATATGCCGTAAATTCTTGGTCTTTATTCATTCTCATATCTAGAGGCGCATCATACATATAACTAAAGCCTCTTGATGGTTCATCCAACTGATATGAAGATACTCCTAAATCTAAAAGTATTCCATCAACCTCTTCTATTCCCAAATCTATTAATATATTTTTAATATTCTCGTGGTTATCTTTTACATAGACAACATTTGAATATTCTTTTAATCTTTCACTTGTATAAGCTAGTGCCTCACTATCTCTATCTATCCCTATAAGTTTACCTGTGTTATTTAACCTTTTTAAAACGCACGAAGAATGCCCGCCACCGCCAAGGGTACCATCCACATAGATTCCACCCTCTTTTATGTTCAGACATTCAATACATTCATTTAATAATACTGGTACATGATTAAACTCCACAATTATCTTTCTCCTGTAATATAAATATAGCTATCTTTTGTTTATTAAAATTTTTATCCTTTGTTTATTAATCTTTTATCCTTTGTAAATGATGTAAATCTTATCTTAAGTATGAGTAAGTAGTTTTTAATTTTTAAATCTTTTGTTTTTTATTATTTTATCTTTTGTATTTTTATTTTTCCTTTGTATATTTTTAATTTTATCTTTAGTTTAATCTATATCATATGCCAAACTCTGACATGTGACTAGCAATTTCATCAAGGTCAATGTTGTCTGAATTTGTATATGCGTTCCAAATATCTTTATCCCAAATTTCTGCTCTAGTTGATACACCTGTTATAACAACATCTTTTTTAAGACCTGCGTGTTCTTTTAAGTTTGATGGTATTAATACTCTACCTTGTTTGTCTACTTGGCATTCAGTAGCTCCAGCCATAAAGTATCTTACATATTTCCTTGCATTTTCATTTGAAAGTGGTAATGCTTTAAGTTGAGATTCAAAATTTTGCCATTCCGAAATTGAGAAAGCGAATAAGCATTTATCAAAACCTTTAGTTACAACGAAAGTACTACCAAGGTCATCTCTAAATTTACTTGGTACTATAACTCTAGACTTTTCATCAATTGTGTGGTTGTACTCTCCTAATAACAAGTTTCAACACCCCCTCCACTTTACTCCACTTTCTACCACCTGCACCCATATTATATACAAAGCTATATATAATTGCAATAGTTTTTTATAAAAAATTTAAAAATATTCATAGGATTTTAAAGCACTATATATAACATTTCTTGTGGCGTTCGCTCACGCTTTACTTTTTATGTAAAGTGTGATATAATATACACGTTCAAAACATTATAATAAATTAAATTTAATTTTATTAATAAAGGGGCTTTAATTATGCAGATTTATTCATTGATTATAACAAATAGTGTTTTCTCTAAATCTGATGACGACTTAGTACAAATTATATCGCCTAGTCTTGCAAAAGCCGGTGACTGGGAATGTAATATAGATGGCCATTCTCTTACTTGCATTTGCACTGCAACGTATGGACTTAATTCCAAATCACATCTTAAATACATCATCAGAAGCAACGGATTTAGTAGGTTAGTATTAAAAATACCCGGTAGTAATCCTATAGTCCGTAAAAAGAAATGGCTTGCAAAGCCCGGAAAATTTAACCTTGATGGAGTACTTACATTATCTAGTGGAGAGATATCCCATAGATTTGCTAACTTTAAAACAAATACTGACCCAAAATAAATAAAGCAGCGTTTAAAAACGCTGCTTTAAAAAACTCATAAGGAACATTCCTTATGAGTTTAATTTATTAAATATAATATGCTGGGTTATATCTTGTCATAGTCTTACCATTTAACACTCTTATTTCAAAGTGTAGGTGGACACCTGTAGATAAACCTGTAGTTCCCATTCTACCTAAAACCGTAGACTGAGTTACTTGTTGGCCAACACTAACATTTATATTATTTAAGTGAGCATATAATGTTTGTAGCTCATTACCATTTTCATCTTTACCATGGCTTACCACTACGTAATAACCATAACCAGTTCTACCATAAACAACTTTAACTACAGTACCAGATTTATATGGATATATGTTTGGTTTAGAATTGTCTGCTATGTCTATACCCGTATGCATCGAATTACCATATAAAGCATAGTTATATACACCATATCCTTGAGTTACTATACCAATTGTAGGTCTTCTACCACCAGATATGAACGTGTGTAAAGAGCCCGATGCTTTACCCTTATTACTTGTAGTTCCAGACCAAGATGTTCCGGTTGCAGTATATGTTCTTACAACTGGTTTATATCTACTTACAAGGTCGTTATATATCTTTTTAGCCGATGCTTTTTCTGTTGTTTTAACTAGCTCTTCAGTTGTAGATTTTTTAACCTTAACCGTAGACTTAACAGTAGATTTAACTGCAGATTTTATTTTTTTAGCATAATCGTTTGCTTCTTTTTCAGTAGCAAAAGTCATATATGTTTTATCTTTAACTTCTACGTTATATACTGTATATTCTGTTTTTACAAACGCCCTAACATTTGTATATAGATTTTGTTCTTCAGTAACAGAATCCCTAACATATTTTAATTCAAACTGTGGTTCAGAAGCTAAGTATACTTCAACTTCTAATCCATCTGCTTTTTTCTCTTCAACTAATTTTTCATAGATTTCATCAAATTCAGCAGGCGATTTAAAATATCCTACTTCTTCTCCATCTATTTTTGCTAAATACTCTGGTACATATACATTAAGTACTGTTACAATAACCGCACTAAATGATAGTACAAATAACACAACTGTTATAAATATGAATCTTAGTGTTCTGAGGGCACTCCCTTTTTTCACTTAAAATACACCTTTCCTTTCAGTCACAATTATAATTATACCACAAAAGTATAAAAAATGCAACTTTTTAACCTCTTATGCTGTATAATATGCGTTTTTTCACCCTATTTGCACATTATATAACTGTTTACATTCTATCACATTACTATATTATATGTCAAATTTTAATTATACTTACTCTTAAATTTATTAAACTTGTTACTCTACCGTTACAGACTTAGCTAAATTTCTTGGTTTATCTACATCAAGACCTTTGTTTTTAGCTATATAATAACTTAATAATTGCAAAGGAATTATCGCAAGAGTGGGTGAAATTAAAGGATTTACCCTAGGTATATTTACAATATAGTCATAATTATTGTTTGGTAACTTTTGATTAGATATAATTAAAGTGTTTGCTCCTCTTGTTATAACTTCTTGTACATTACTTACACACTTTTCAACAAGTTTTTCATCTGTCATAACGCATATTACAGTTACACCGTTTTCTATTAGTGCTATTGGTCCATGTTTTAACTCTCCAGCAGCATAAGCTTCGGAATGTATATATGATATCTCTTTAAGTTTCAAAGAACCTTCTTGAGATGTAAAATAATCTACTCCTCTACCTAAAAAGAACATATCTTTTTGAGTGTATACCTTTTTAGCAAATTCTTTTATTTCTAGAACGTTATCTAGCACTGCTTCTATTTTAGCTGGTAAATCTAGGATTTCCTGTTTCAATTCATTAAGCAATTTTATATCACAAACTTCTAAAATCTCTGCAAAATACAGCGAAAGAATACAAACTAGTACAACTTGCGAAGTGTATGCTTTTGTTGAAGCCACTGCAATTTCTGGCCCAGCGTGAGTATATATTGTATAATCCGCTTCCCTTGTTATTGTACTTCCAATTACATTAGAAATAGCTAAAGTCTTAGCACCTTTTTCCTTAGCTAATTTTAGTGCTGCCAAAGTGTCTGCTGTTTCACCAGACTGACTTATATATATACATAGCGTATTTTCATCTATTAATGGTTCTTTATATCTAAACTCTGATGCTATATCTACTTCTGTAGGTATCTTACATATTTTTTCAATTATATTCTTACCCACAAGACCTGCATGCATAGCAGTTCCACACGCAACAATATATATTTTTTTAACACTTTGTAAATATTCTTTATTAAAATCTAAATCTTCAAATGAGCATTTTTCATTAAGAGGTAGTCTTGAGCTTATTGTTTCTCTTACAGCAGTTGGCTGTTCAAATATTTCTTTTAACATATAATCTTCAAAGCCATCTTTTGAAGCAGCATTTGAATTCCAATCTATTATTTTTATTGGTTTATTATGTTCTTTTAAAGTATTATCTCTAAATTCAATTTTATCTTTATATATAACAGCAAACTCGTTATCTTCTAAAAAATAAAATTCGTTGGTGTGTTTTAATATTGCAGGTATATCTGAAGCAATATAGTTTTCATTAATTCCTTTGCCGACAACTAAAGGACTATCTTTTCTAACCACTACAATTCTATCCGGATGTAATTCTGAAATAACTTCTATAGCATAACTACCTATTAAATCATCTGCAGCAGATTTTATAGCTCGTAGATACCTGTCCTCTCCATTATCTACCCCATTATTGTAATAATAGTGTATTAAATTAGGTATCACTTCTGTGTCTGTTTCAGAAATAAAAGTATATCCTTTTTGAAATAAAAAGTTTTTCAAATTGCTATAGTTTTCAATAATTCCGTTATGAACAACTGTAAACATTTTATATGAATCTTGATGCGGATGTGAATTTTCACAAGAAGGCTTGCCGTGAGTTGCCCATCTTGTATGTGCGATTCCAACTGTTCCTTCTAAATTATCTACTCCTTCTAATACATACAAATTATTAACTCTTCCTTTATCTTTCTTTACAACAACTCCACATTCCTCTATTGTAGCGATTCCTGCTGAATCGTAGCCCCTATACTCCAAATTTAAAAGTCCTTCTATAAGTATATTTTTTGCTTTTTTGTCCCCTATATATCCAACTATTCCACACATATATTATTCCTCCTTTACTATATTATATATTGTGATTTTATCTATTATTATTTTTATATTCCAAACTAATTCCAATGTCGAATTCGTTCTATTAATGTAATTTCCAGCAACATACATTTACATAAACTTGACATTTTGCCAATGTTTTGTTATAATAATCTTTGTATTATTTTTTATGCAGCCATTTAATAATTTAGCTGTAAAACAAATTACAATTGGAGGTTTTTATGAACAATACTGTTGCTTCCCGCCGCACCAGACTAACCGATGGAAACGTAACTCGCATCCTCAATAGGTGTATTATTCCTGAAGAAGTACCTGTTGTAGGATATGCCACTGTAGAAGTCGAAGGAATCCACAAAGACTTTGTCTTTAACAGCAGCATCTTAGATTCCGAACGTCAACATATTGAAGATATGTTGAAACAACTTCCCAAAGGTTTTAAACAAGGCTGGTCATTCAGCGATATGTGTCATACCAAAACCGGCCGCATGTGGACTGGTAATATTAAGAATATGGAAGCACTTATGGTTCTTGGCGCTGCTATCGGAAAGGTAAAATATCCTGTACCCAAGAGCCTTTGGTGGTCTCTTCCTGGCGGAATGCCATATGTAGTTGTAAAGTAACTATCTATTAAACAAATTCCCTGAATATATTGATTCAGGGAGTTTTGTTTGATATTTATTTTTCAGTTAAAAGATAATTAGTTAGTAACAATTCATTACTTTCCCCGTCTATAGCTATAGCATTTATTCCAGTATTATTTTCTGTTAGCTCGTCATTTGTTATTTGTCTAACATCTATAATTTTAGCTAATCCTTCAATTTTTGCAAATGCAAAGTTGCCACTAGTTATTATTGCTTCCTTTTCTTGTTTGTATAAAGTTCCATCTACGTCTAATAATACAATATATTTTTTAGCCACTTTGCCATTTGATGCCTCAACTTCATAAGCCCTAATAATATTTGTTAATTCCATTTTCTTTTCTTTGTTTAGATTCTCTTTATATATATTTACTTGTTCATTTGTTTTACTATCTGTTATTGTCATTCCAACAGTTCCATCTTTATATACAATTACGTCTAAATTTTCTGTACTTAATTTAATGTTATATATTCTTTTTGCTAAATCGTATGCTATTTCTTTTTTTACTTGCACATCATTCTTTTGTGTCTCATTGTATATATCAACCATTTGTGCTGGCCTTTTAGCAAACCAATCTAAGTCTAAAACATAATATATGGCTATTCCTACACCAAACAATAGTATTATTACTATTAGCACAAGTAACAGCGTTGTGTAATTACTTCTTCTCATATATATCCTCCTCTTTATTGCTATTAAGTTTCAATTTTACTATATCTTATTACAAATATTATTATTTTGCAAGTAAATTGAAAAAATATAAAAAATGAAAGTCAATATTTTTATTAACTTTCACGTTTTGTTTTATTTATTCATTTTCAATTAAATACCTCTTAAGAATACCATCTTTAATTTGTCCTAGTCCTCTGTATTTATTATTCTCATATACTTTAACTAGTTTGTCCTGTTCGTTATATTCTAATTTTACACCATTAACAAATTTTGTATATTCTATTTCATCCATATTTATTCTTTTTAAATCTGTGTAATAATCATCTATGGTGATTATTCTTTTTTTCATTTCTTCAAAATTAAGCTTTAAAAAATCATATAGTGGAATACTATCTTTTATATCGAAGTTACCATTTTTAAGTCTTATTAATTCTACCATAGTTGCACCACAACCAAGTTTTTTACCAATATCATTTACAAGACTGCGTACATAAGTACCTTTTGTACAATATACATCAAAAGATACTTCGCGTTTTCTTAAATCTACAGCTATGTTGTTTATATCATAAATTTCTATTGTTCTAGGTTTAAGCTCTACTTCCTTACCTTCCCTTGCATATTGATAAGCTCTTTTACCTTCAACTTTTATAGCACTATATTGTGGTGGAGTTTGTTCTTGCACCCCAATAAATCTTTTTATTCTTTCACGTATATATATTTCATCTTTGTTAACAACCGAAGCATAAACTATTTTACCTGTTATATCATAGGTATTAGTTTCTACTCCAAGTAACATTTTTACTCTATATGCTTTATTTTCAGCAGTTAAATTATCTGATAATTTTGTTGCATCTCCTATAAGTATAGGTAAAACTCCTGTAGCTACTGGGTCAAGTGTTCCAGTATGTCCTACTTTTGAACCAATAAAAAGTTTTTTTATAACATCAACAACATCATAAGATGTAATTCCTGCTGGTTTGTCTATATTAAGTATTCCTGTTATTCTCACTTTCCAACAACCTTTCTAGTATTTTAATAAGCTTAATTTTTGTTTCATTTATATCTTTTGTCATAAAACCAGCTGCTCTTTTGTGGCCACCACCACCAAATTCAGCCGAAAGTTCCGAAGCATCTATAGGTTCTCCTGCGCGAACACTTACTTTGTATTCGCCGTCTCTCAAAGCTCTAAAATATACTGCTACTATTGTCCCCTCAATTCCTCTTAAATAGTTTACCATATTTTCAGCATCTTGTTCTTTTGCATTAAATTGTTCCAATGTAATTTTATCTATAGTCCCAAATCTAACTTTACCATCAAAGTATGTCTCCATATTATTTATAAGTTTTGCTAACAATTTCATTTTTGTTTCAGAATATGTATGATTTAATATATTACAAGTTCTAACGTAGTCTGCACCTGCATCTATCATTTCGCCAGCTATTTTGTGAGTTTTAGAAGTTGTTCTTTGGTAGTTAAAACTACCTGTATCTGTCATAATTCCCATATATATGTACTCTGCTATATTTCTTGAAATAGTATGATTCATATATTTTATAAAATCATATATTATCTCACAATTTGCAGGTGCCTCTGTATCTACAAATTTACTATCTGCTTCAATTGTATTATTCATATGATGATCAATTACGACAACATTTTTAGCTTTAGATTTATCCTCTGGGATTATATTTAATCTTTCTACACTCGAAGTATCCAAACATATTAAAAGGTCATATTGTTCTATATCAACGTTTTCTACTTTCTCATCAATACTTGGCAAGAAATTAAACGTGTTTTGTAAATTAGGCAAAACCATATACACTTGTTTTCCCATTTCTTTTAGCATATGGTACATTGCACCGACACTACCTACAGCATCGCCATCTGCATGTATATGTGATGTAAGCACTATAGTGTTAGCTTTATTTATATATCCTTTTATTTGTTCAAAAACTTCCATATATTCCCCCTGAGTTTATTTATTCTTCACTTTTTATATCTAAATTATCTATAAGCTTATCCATTTTTTCGCCGTACTCCATTGAATCATCTAGCTCAAAAACTATATCTGGTATACTTCTTGCTTTAAGCATAGAAGCCAAATTCTTTCTTACAAAACCAGAAGCATTCTTAAGTTTTTCGAAAGTTTGGTGAGTATATTTTGTACCAAATATACTCACATATACTTTAGAATATCTTAAATCTTTTGTTGTTTTTACTCCTGTTACCGTAATAATACCAGTGCTTGTAAACTTAGATATATTTTCTCTTAAGATTTTGTCTATATAGTATTTAATATCTTCATCTATTCTTTCTGTACGCATTATTATTTCTCCTCAACTAGTTCGTAACATTCTAGGATATCTCCTTCTTTTACGTCACTGAACTTCTCAAGTTTAACGCCACATTCATATCCTTCTGCTACTTCTTTTACATCATCTTTTTCACGTTTTAGTGATTCAAGTTTAGTTTCCACTAGTACTTCGCCATTTCTTGAAAGTCTAACCATAGCATTTCTTGCAAGCTTACCTTTTGTTACATAGCTTCCTGCAATTACACCAGCACCAGTAATTTTGAATACGTGTCTTACCTCTGCTGTACCTAGTGGTGATTCAATGTATTTAACTTTGTGTAGTCCCTTCATCGCTGCTTCTACATCTTCTATAGCATCGTAAATTACTTTGTATAATCTTAAGTCTACTTTTTCTTTATCTGCC
>JAZSRF010000031.1:0-29085 GCA_045538335.1 Clostridia bacterium
AAACCAACAATACGAAGCATTTAAAGATAGGATGAAAGAATATCCAATTAGAATAGAAGTATTAAATAGATTTAAAACAAAAAAACAGCAAGAAGAAATTGTTAAAAAATTAAAACTAGGTGAAATTGATATTATAATTGGAACTCATAGATTACTTAGTAAAGATGTAGAATTTAAAAATTTAGGATTCTTAATAATAGACGAAGAGCATAGATTTGGTGTAGAAGATAAAGAGAAAATAAAGAAGTATAAAAACAATATTGATGTACTTTCTATGACGGCTACGCCTATTCCTAGAACATTACATATGTCTATGATAGGAATAAGGGACGTATCTATAATTACTGAACCACCACACGAAAGATTACCAGTTCATACATATGTATCTGAATATAACCCGGCGATGATAGGGGAAGCAATTGAAAAGGAGCTTTCACGTGATGGCCAAGTTTTCTATATTAGTAACCGTGTAGAAAATATAGAAAGTGTTGTAGCAAAAGTGAGAAGTTTAGCTCCTGAAGCAAGAGTTGCATTTGCTCACGGACAAATGACACCAAATCAAATAGAAGATACAATGCTTGATTATATGAATAAGGAAACAGATATACTTGTATGTACGACTATACTTGAATCTGGTATAGACATACCAAATGCAAATACTATTATTATAGAAAATGCAGATAAGTTAGGCCTGGCCCAACTTTACCAAATACGTGGAAGGGTAGGACGTTCAAATAGACTTGCTTACGCATATGTAACATATAACAGAGGCTCTGTTCTTACAGAAGAGGCATCTAAAAGATTAAATGCAATAAAAGACTATAGTGAATTTGGAAGTGGTGTTAAAATTGCACTTCGTGATCTTGAAATAAGAGGTGCGGGAAATATACTTGGCGCTGAACAACACGGACATATGATGATGGTAGGTTATGATATGTATGCATCACTTTTAAATAAGGCTGTAGAAAAAGAAAAATTAAAAATAGATAATATGGAAAATCTTGAAAAGAGTGAAATAAAAATTTCGTTAGATGTGTCAGCTAACATACCTAATGAATATATTTCAGATTCTATGATAAAGATAGAGATGTATCAAAAATTATCTAATGCAAATAATGATGAAGAAATCCAAAATGTAATAGATGAACTTATAGACAGGTTTGGAGATTTACCACAGGAGACATTGAATTTAATCGAAATAGTTAGAATAAGAAACAAATGTAAATCAATAGAAATAGATGAAGTTAAGATACAAGGAGAATTTATTTGGTTTGTTCAAAAACCAAAAAATCACATAAAGTTTAGGTTGACAAATGATATTAAACGTGATATATTGTCATTTGTAAATAATACACTTGATAGCATTATTAGGGATATTAAGTAAATGTAGTAGAAAGAGGTATATAAAATGGGAAAAGATATTTACGAAACAATAAAACCAGATGGAAAAACAAAAGTTAAAAAACCAATTAACAAAGATTCTTTAATAATTGGAATAGTAGTAGCAGTAATAATACTTTTAACAGCAGGAATAGTTGCATATTATTTCTGGGGAGTAAATAGTGAAGTGCTAGTAAAATATGAAGGCGGAGAAATAACTAGAGGAGAATACGAAGCTGTATATAGATATTGGGCACCACAGCTTGTATATTATGGTTATGAAGCAAATACAATTGACGATATAATTGTAGATGAAATATTATTAAATGAAGTAATATATGCTGAAGCGACAAAAGCAGGTTATACTTTAAGCGAAGAAGATAAGAAAACAACAGATGATCAATTTGCGGATACAGAAAGCATAGCTGCTTTAAGATCAAATGGAATAAACCCAGATTATTTAAAAGAGTTCTTCTATAAAAATTCAGTAGTATCAGATTACCTAGAAGGTGTTAAAGATAAAGCTACAACAGAAGAATTAAAAGCATCAATAATAGCTTCTGAAGGTGAAAAGGCGGATTTAAATTTATATAAAACAAGACACATATTAATACAAGTAGACGCAGATGCAACTGATGCAGAAAAAGCAGAAGCAAAGAAAGAAGCAAATAATCTTCTTGCAAAAGTGAAAAAAGGTGAAGATTTTGCAAAACTAGCTGAAGCAAATTCAGACGATACAGGTACTGCATCAAATGGTGGTGCATTTGATATGGTAAACAATGATATGGTTGATGAAGACTATAGAAAAGCTGTACTTAAACTTAAAGCTGGTCAAGTACATAGTACGATTGTAGAATCAGATTTTGGTTATTTTATAATCAAACTTGAATCAATAGAAAAAAACGGAAGACTTACAAATGATTCGGATATAGAAACATATGTAAATGATTATATTGGTAAAACAATAGAAGCTGTTTTTGATACTGAAACAGAGGAAAACAAAAAACAACTTGAAGCAGTAGCAGCAGTAGCGGCAAAATTAAATGCTGAAATAGGAATAGTATCTAGTAGTGAAGAATAATGATAACAAGTAAATTAAATGAAAAAATAAAATACATTAACAGTCTAAAAAACAAGAAATTTAGAGATAAATATAATAAATATATTTTAGAAGGAATTAAGCTTGTAGACGAATATATAAGCTCAGAGGGCGTTTCTGCCCCTGAGTTTATTGTGTTATGTAAAAGTTTGCTTACAAACAACGTTGGTGGAGAAAAACTATATAAAAAAGTAAATGGTTATAGCAATATTTTAGAAGTTGACGAGTCGGTGTTTAAATATTTAACGGAAACAGAAACTCCACAAGGTATACTAATTGTATTAAATAAGAAACAAAGTTTAATGACTGAGCTTGTAAAAAATATTAATAGTGGTGGAAAAATAATTGTACTAGACTGTGTTTCAGATGCTGGAAATATGGGAACTATTATTAGGACAGCAGTATCTTTTGATGTGAAAAACATAATATGCATAAAGGGAACTGTAGATGTATATTCTAGTAAAGTGGTAAGAAGTGCAATGGGGGCATTACAAAAGCTTAACATATTTTACTTAGATTATAACGAAGTAGAAATGTTAAAAGTGAATTTAAATCTTAATGAATATAGATTAATTGCAACAGATTTAAAGGCAAATAAATATTTAAATGAATGCAAAATGTCTAAAAAGTTAGTTTTTGTACTTGGTAATGAAGCAAATGGTGTATCGGATAAAATGAAAAGCCTATGTGACGATTATATTAAAATACCAATGGAACAAACTCAAGAATCACTAAATGTTGGAATTGCAGCTGGAATATTAATGTATGATGCATATGTAAGAGGTGAATAAAAGTGCCAGCAAGATTAAATGTAAATCTTAATAACTTACGATATAATGTAGATAATTTTAAAAAGAGACTCCTTAAAAATCAAGAGCTGCTTGTTATGGTAAAGGCAGATGCATATGGTGCAGGAAGTATTGAAAGTGCTAGATTTTTAGAAAAAATAGGAGTGCGCCATTTGGGGGTGGCTTATCTAAAAGAAGCAGTAGCATTAAGAAATAGTGGTATACAATCTGAAATAACAGTTTTCTCAGGGCTTATACCAGAAGAATATGAACAAGCTATAGATGTTAATGCAATATATAGTGTATCTAATACAGAAACGTTAATAGAACTTAATAAATTAGCCAAAGAGAAAGGCAAATTTGTACAAGTAGAAATAGCGATAGATACAGGAATGACGAGACTAGGATTTGATATAGATGAAATAGAAAAATTGACTAGTTTATTAAATGAACTTTCGAATGTTGATGTACACGGTGTATATAGTCACTTTTCTCAAGTAGATTCGAGTGAAGAATTTACAAAAAAACAAACACAGCTTTTTGATAAAGCTATACAAATACTAAATCAGAATGGAATTAATCCTAGATATATTCATTTGTGTAATAGTGCGGGAATTTTAAGATATAACAGTGAAAAATACAATTTAGTAAGACTTGGAATAGGCGCGTATGGTTATTCGCCGGACGCAACAATGAAGCATGACATAGCGTTAAAAGGAATATTTAAGCTTACAGCTCCTGTATGTAATATACGTCATGTAGATAAAGATAGAGAAGTAAGTTATGGTGGCACATATAAAACAAGTGGTCCTACAAAAATTGCAGTGCTTCAAATAGGATATGCAGATGGTTTAACAAGAACTTTATCTAATAAATACAAAGTTTTAATTGGTGGCAAATATGCTAGAATCATTGGAAGCATATGTATGGATACTTGTATGATAGATGTGACAGACATAGACGTAAAAGTTGGTGATGAGGCTATAATTTTTGATTATACAGATGATAAAATAGAAAATATAGCTGAACGTACAGATACGATTTCTTATGAAGTTATAACTAATATAGGAAAAAGAGTAGATAGAAATTACATATATGAATAAAAATTAAATAATTTGTAAAAAATATATACAGGTGACGATTATGTTAGAAAGTATATATTTTTTTATTATTGGAGCTTTTGTAGGTTGGGTTTTAGAATGTGTATTTAAATATGCAACAAAAAATTTTAGAAGGCAACCAGGAATATTAAATACTCCATTTTGTATTTTATACGGATTAGGGACGGTGGTTCTTTCTCTTATTATAAATAGAGTAACAAATAATATATGGCTACTATTTGTACTTTCTATGGTAGTTTTAACCGTTATGGAATATGTAACATTTATACTTTTAAAAACAATATACGGTATTAAACTTTGGGATTACAGAAATATGACATTTAATATAAATGAAAAAGTATGTCTAGAATTTTCTATTATATGGGGTGTACTTGGTGCATTGTATATAAAATTTATTTTACCGATACTTAGAACGTTCTTTATAACTGCTCAAAGTTTTGCCTTAACATTTGCTATATATTTATTATTTGCAATAATTATTGGGGATTTTATATATTCAAGTTACACGTTAATAAAAGAAAAGAAAGAGGTTAAAATTGAGAAAATATAATCTAAAATAATAAAGCGTAAAAACAAATAAGTAACAATAAGTAGAATAATCTATATAAAGAATCAGTAAGAAATATTCTTACTGATTCTTTATATAGATTGAGAAATGTGAAGCAAGAATTAATTGGTATAATAAAATGTCGAATTTTGCGATGAAAAGTTAAGAAAAATATGGTTTAAGCATTTACAAACTAATGTTCGGTGCGTATAATAGATGTATGGAAAGGGTGATATAATTGAAAAAAGATATAGTAAAAACGCAAATAATTGTTAAAGAGAATAAAATAGGTATAATGAGAATAGGAAATATTAATTATATTTCACTTACAGATTTAGCCAAATATTCTAGTGAGGATGAGCCATCAGATATTATAAGAAATTGGATGTCTAATAGAAATTCATTTGAATATTATGGTTTATGGGAAATAATAAATAATGAAAATTTTAATTCCGTGGAATTCCACAGAATTAAAACTGAAGAGGTTCCATATAATAGATTTAGTATGACCCCAAGAAAATGGAAGAATAATTTTAATGCAATAGGGATAGTTCCTAGTTCTGGCAAATATAGTTTAGGAACATTTGCTCATCCAGATATTGCATTTGAATTTGCAAGTTGGTTATCGCCAGAATTCAAATTATACTTAATAAAGGAATTTGAAAGATTAAAATCAAATGAAGCTTATAAAGAAAAAATTGATTGGAAAGCGAATAGAATACTTTCTAAAGCAAATTATCTTATTCACACAGATGCAATTAAAAATTATATTATTCCAAATTTAACAGAATAACAAAAGAACTATATTTATGCTAGTGAAGCAGATGTGCTAAATGTAGCCCTTTTTGGAATGACAGCAAAAGAATGGAGAGAAAGTAATCCTGAACTTGCAAAAAGCGGAAATATTAGAGATTATACAGATTTATTACATTTGATAATATTAAATAATTTAGAAAATACCAATGCTGAATATATAAAAAATAAAATTTCGCAAAAGGATAGGCTGATTCTATTAAATGAATCGGCAAGAAGTCAAATTAAAATATTGAAGGAGAATAAAAATATAAAAGAGTTAGAAAATTTAGAACAAGAAAGGGCAACAATACAATTAATAGAAGAATGAGTTAAAACAATAATTTATATAAAGTAACAGAAATTAATGCTGTTACTTTATATTTGTTTATAGTACAAACATCAAATTACAATTCAATTTAGTAAATAATAAGGATTAGTAATACAATAACAAGAGTTGTAAATGTTTTGTTTACAACTCTTGTTTTACGTGCATAAAAAGAGATAACAGTAGATGATAAAACCCTTATATAAAGGTGGGTATCTGTTGCAACGTTTAGGATTCTCTAATATATCAGAGCATTCAACACCGGTTACAAATTCCTGATTCCCTATCAAATTGTTGTAGATTTTCATATAATCTGTTATCTCTACCAATATTCTATCATGAGGTTAAATTATTGTAAATATATTCTATTAAAATTTTGCTGGAAATTTTATCAATATATTTTGAGAAGGTATCATATAATGAGATTGAGGAGAGTGTATTTATGAAAAAAATAATATTTGTTATAATGTTAGTTTTAGTTTGTTGTATAAGTTCTAATATATTAGCAGTAACAAATGTGGCAGAAGTAAATGGAACAAAATATGACTCGTTAAGTGCTGCTATTTCTGCGGCTGGTTCGAATAATGCTACAATTACTTTGTTAGAAAACGTAAACCTTGATGGGAAATTAACATTCCCTAAAGGTAGTAATATTGTACTTGACCTTAACGGTAAAAAATTGACAGTACCAACAGTAGAAAACAATTATGGTATTGTTGTTGGCGGAAATTTAACAATCAAGGGAAAAGGAACGGTAAGCTTAGGAATGTATGGAATAGGAGTACAACCGTCAGGCAATTTAACAATAGAAGATGGAACATATAAATGTCTAAGTGGAGATTATTTATTGGGATGTTGGGGTACAGCCACAATAAAAGGCGGATTATTTGATGGGAATTACTGTATAGCGAATGGTTTTGATAACGGTAAAATAAGTATTTTAGATGGAACTTTTTATTCAAAAGAATCAACTATTGTTTTAGGTGGAGTAACAGTATACGGAGGAGCATTTAATCAAAATGTAGAGGAGTTTTTGGCAGATGGAATAGAAATGAAACTTTATGATGGTGTGTATTTTACGGGTAAAGTGTATAAGATAGAAGTTGAACAAACTGAACATGGAAGTATTACGGTTGCAAACGAAGCGGTAGCAGAACAACCTGTAAAAGTTGTGTCTAAGGCAAATAAAGGTTATGAATTAGATAATATAAAGGTGACAGATAAAGATGGGAAAATTATAGCTGTTTCAAACGGCGAGTTTGTAATGCCAGAAAGTGATGTAAAAGTGCTTGGTATATTTGTATCAGAAACACTAGATAATACACCTCAAACTGGAAACCAAGAAATGTTAATATACATTAGTATATTAAGTGGTATTTTTATATTGTTTATAACTATATTTTTTTCTAGATTAAAATCTGCCAAAAAAACAAATAAATAAACACAAAAGAGGTTGACTATAAAAGTGTTTTGTAGTAAGATATCATCATATAAAAGTATGTTTATTTAGGGGATAAATATATTTAGAAAAAGGAGGAAAAAATGAAAAATAAACTTATAAGAATATTTTTAGCTGTTGTCGTTGCTCTTCCTATGTTTACACCTGTATTTGCAATAAGCGCACAAGACTTATTAGCAAGACTAGATGAAATACAAGTGAACATTAAAGACATAAAAGATACATATAAACAAGAATTAGAAACATATTCTGATGTTGTTGATTCTTTAAGTAGTGAAAGCCAAGCGACAATTGATGACTTGATGAACGGCCGTGTTCTAGAAGATGGAATGGCAGATAGAGTAGATGCACTAAAAGCTGAACTTGAATCATCAAGTGTAGAAAATGCAGATAAACTTTTAGCTTCAACAAAAGATGCTGAAGATGCATTAAATGATATGATTGATGACAATAAAGATATTGTCGATGAAGTAAAAGGTGGTTACACAAACCTAAAACCAGATGAAATCAAACAAGTTGTTAATAAAGTTGTAGATATAACTGAAGAATTAGGTTTAGAAGTAGACACTACTGAAACATATAATGATATGATGAAAATATTAGAAGAAGCTCATAGTATAGCTTTAGATATTAATATTAGACTTGAGACTATTATACCAAACAATGTTTCTACTTTTGAAGATGCTTTAACATTAGACCTTGTTAGAGAACTTTTAACAGAGGTTAAAGCTAAAGACAGAGTTGCAGTTATAGATACATTAAAAACTGTACTAAATAATGCAAATGGTGGAACAGAGTTAAAAGCACACTTGCAAGAAGTGAAAGAAATAGCTCTTGACTTAAAAGATAAACTTATGGAATTAGACACATTACCAGAGCAAGACTTATTAATGTTTACAGATGCTCAAAAAACAGCTGTTGCAAACAAAATAAGAGAAGTTGAAAAAGACTATGTAGATTTTGCAAAAACAATAATAGATGGTTGCTCAGAAGATTATATGGATGTGGTTATAAACCTTGCATATGATGTAGAAGTAGACACAATGATTAAATATGCAAATGAAGCATTGGATTATTATGCTGAATATAAAGATACACTAGACAGTTTAACAGTATCTATGTTTGTAGAAAAACTACCAGAAAACATGAAAGAACTAGGCGAAAAAGCTGGTCTTATGGTAGCACTAGGATTTGTAGATACAACAGTATATAACAAACAATATATAGAAGACAATTTTGGAACTCAAATAGATAATTTGACAGAATATATAGCTGAAGAGATTGTAGATTATTTAGATCATTTAGATAGTGTTATCGAAGGCGAAGTTATGGATACATACCAAAACGGTACTGTTTCTGAAACAACTCAAAATGAACTAAGAGCCATAACAGCGGCTAGATTTAATACAATAACAAATCTAAAAGCGTTGAAAAACAGAGTAGATACAGAAATTTTAGCAAATCATGAAGATGTAAAATCTGATTTAGCAAAAATGGCAAACTATGTGTATACAATGTATAATGAGAATATAATGCTTTCAGTATCTGCTACATTAATAAAAGAAAATGCTGATCCTAATGCAAAATATGAAGCTGCTGAAATGGAAGGATATATATTAACAAATAAATTTATACCAACAAGTGACTTTACAGCTGAATTGGGAATACCTGAAAAACATTCAAGCGTAGTAACATATGCAGATGTAGCAAAAAACAAAATAAGAACTGCTACTACACTTACTATAAAATTAAGTGATGAGTCAGTGGGAATGTTAACATTTGCCGTACTTGGAGATGTTTTTGCTGATGGTTTAATTGATGCAAGAGACTATATGGTAATTAAAAACTATATTATGGATGGCGAAGAAGTATCTAAAATATGCTTAATTGCAGCAGATACATATAGAGATAAATTGGTTGATGCAAGAGATTACATGATGATTAAAAATTACATCATGGATGGAACAGAAATAGGATTATAAGGGGGTAAGAGAGAATGAGAAAATTTAAAAAGGTATTTGGAATAGTAACAGTTTTAATGCTTGTTCTAACTGTACTTCCTATGAACGTGTTTGCTGCGGAAGCAGGAGAAAAAGTTGGTTCATATACAGTAGGAATATCTAAATCTACTATTACAGCAGGTGGAAGTGCAAATTTAACAATAACTGCAAAAAAATCAGCAGGACAATTTACAATAAAATCATCAAATCCATCTGTTGCTAAAGTTGGAACATCAACTGTTTGGGTAGACGGAAGCCATGCAGATGCTTCAGGCAAAGTTTCAATAAAAGCAGTATCTGCTGGAACAGCAACTATAACAGTTACACCAGTAAACGTATCAGATAGAAACTATAATCTATTAACTAATACTAAAACTATAAAAGTAACAGTTAAAGCAAAAGCTACAACTACAACAGATGACAAAGATGATGATAAAACAACAACTACAACAAAATCTTCTGACGCAACATTAAAGAGCTTAACATCAAGTGTTGTAGATTTAGACTTTAGCAAGAATACTACTAATTATACAGTGTATGTAGATAAAACAGTTACAAGTTTAGGATTAAAAGCAACAGTTAATAATTCTAAAGCAACAGTAAAAATTACTGGAGATGAGAATTTTGTAACTGGTAACAATATAGTTAAAGTTGTTGTTACAGCTGAAGATGGAACAACTAAAACATATACAATAACAGTAGTTAAGAGTGCATATGGTCATGCGCCACTTCTAGATCTTGAAGTTAAAGGTTACGAACTTTCACCAGAATTTGAACCAGATAAATACAAATATACAGTAGATGCTGTAGGAATAACAGGTGTTGAACTAGATTATGTATTAGCTGACAAAAATTCTAAAGTAACAATTGAAGGAGCAGATGATCTAAAAGTTGGTGAAAATACAGTTAAGTTAATAGTTACAGAAAAAGACGGAACTGTTACAACATATACTATTACTGTAAATGTAGCACCTTCTGCTGACACAGTTGAAGAAGAAAATAATACTATTTGGATAATAATAATATTAATACTATTAATACTTATTGTTGCTGAAACTATATACATTATAGTTAAGAAGAAAAAAGAAAATAAATAGTAAAAATCGGATAATGGGGGATAAGATATAAAGTCTTATCCTTTATTTTATGTAAATTTAAGAAAGTTTTTGAAAAACAATACATTTTGTAAACAATTTCGTTGACTTGCGCTAAAAATGGTGATAAAATTGAATAGAAAGAACATAAATAACATAAAATATTTTAAGGAGGAGTTTATGTTTACATATATTAAAGTTAAAAATTTTAAATCGCTAAAAGAGGTAAATTTTAATTTGAAAAAAAATGAAAATACCATTAATAAATTTATAGCATTATATGGAGAAAATGGTTGCGGAAAAACAAATGTGGTAGAGGTTTTTAAATTTATTAAAGAAAATATATTTTCAAGAGCGACAGATGTAAGGATTGCAAATATGATAAGACTAGACAAAGAGAATGAAGATGAAGAACCAGAAAATATTAGTAATAAATCACGTAGAATTAATATGTTCTTTTCTCTTAATAAATATAGAACAATTGATGAAAAAGAACCAACAGAAGTTGAGTTTGGCTTTGAAATTGAAGGCAAACAAGGTGTATATAACATTGTATTTAATGATAGAGTAATTGAAGAAAAATTATATTATATTGTAAACAAACAGAAATCAAATCATTTCTCTATTAAATATATAGAGAATGGTGAAATTGAAATAGGCTTGAACGAGAATGTTTTTTTAAACCCAAAATATAACGAGGAATTAAGAGAAGAAATAAAAAAATATTGGGGAAGGTATTCTTTTTTATCTATTGTATATTTTGAAACTACTTCAAAAAATAGAGAATATATTGAAGAAAATATCAATAAAAATTTGAGAAATGTAATAATTACGTTGCTGCAAACTAATATAAATATAATGGATGGTACAAGAAGCTTACAATTTAATTACTACAACAATAAAGTAAAAATATATTTTATCGAAGAAGGAAGAATACGAAAGCATAAAGAGCCTATATTAGATAGATATGAAGAAATATTAAATATGTTTTTTGTTCAAGCATATGCTGACATTAAACGAGTAAAATATATAAGAACAGAAGACCAAACAGGTATTGCGTATAAGTTGTTTTTTGAAAAAATTATTGGTGGCGAAGTAAAAGAAATACCATATAATTTAGAGTCTGCTGGAACAAAAAGAATATTAGAAAAAATTGGACTGATATTAGGGACATTGAATGGAGAGGTTGCAATAGTTGATGAGATAGATAATGGTATCCACGATGTTTTAATGAAAAATATAATTATGAATATTATAGATGAAATAACTGGTCAGCTTATTATAACAACGCATAATACGTTGTTGTTAGAAGTACTGCCTAAATATAATATATATTTTATGGATGTGGATCATAAGGGTAACAAAGCAATTAACTGTGTGACAGATTATGACTTTAAATTACAAAAAAATCATAATGCAAGAGAACTATATTTTAAAGGTATCTTTGGTGGAATACCTATGTCAGATTATATAGATTTTGAGACTATTAAATACTTATATGAAGAAATGATTGAAAGACCAGGTGATATGATTGGCGAAGATTAATTATTGTAAGGGGGTTATTATAGCACACGGGAAATCGGAGGTACTTTTTGTTCAATATTTAAAAAGAAATTTACACTTGCCTATAGAAATATGTTCTAAGAAGAATGGCTGTCAAAGTATACAAGTTACAAGTTTAATTAACGTTCTAAACAATACAACTTTTAAATCACAAAGTAACTTGGAAAGAGAATATTTGTTTGAAAAGTCAAATAGGAAACCTACCAATTTTAACATATTTCCAGTAATGGATTTAGATGATGCGGATGAACGGAACGTTAAAAAAATATAAAAATAAGGAAATGTTTAGTAGCCTATGGTCAAAGGATTATATAATTCCTATTTGGAATAATAAAAACTTTGATGAAGTTTGTTTAGAGGTTGGACTCATAGATAGAATACCATCCCACAAAGAAAAAGGAGTAGTTTATGCAAAGGTATTTAGGGCAACAGATAAAGATAATATACAAAGAATAAAGGAGTTACGAGATTTGTTTAAAAAGTCTCGTAATACGAACTTGGACAAGCTAATAGACTACTGTTTAAAACAAGCAGGAGAATCAAATTAATTAAGTAATGACGAAGTAAAAAATACTTCGTCATTACTTATATCAAATGCAAAACAAAACGTGACAAAATATGCCAAATAGCTACAAATACCTTGAATATTTTTTTGCTTTGTGATAATATATTACTGTCAATAATTATGTAAAAATATGTGTGTTGGAGATGGGGGAAAACAATGCAAATAATAAAAAATATATTAAAGAATAAGATTGTAAGAAGGGGTATTAAACTTATAATAGATGTAATTGTTGTATGTGTGTCATATTGTATAGCTAACGCCTTTTTAATGAACAGTTTAGATATATTTAATTCTAAATTATTAATTACGTGTATAACAGCAGTGTGCATATATATAGCAATGTTTTTAATATTTAGAGTATACAGGAGTATAACTGAATATACAGGTGCTAGAGAATATATGATATATTTAATTTTATGTGTTACGTCAGGATTAATTACTGCCGGAATATGTAAAGGTTTAAAATATGAAACACTAGGATTTAGGGCAAATATTCTTGCGTCTTGTTTTGTAGCAGGAATAATGGTAATGTCTAGAGTTTTCTTTAGATTTTTACTAGCGTTTATAGAGAGAATAAGACTTGCTAGACCAACATCTCAAAGTATATTAATAATAGGAGCTGGTAGTGCAGGACTTCAAGTTATACGTGATTTATTACCAAGATTAGATAGAAATTATAAAGTAGTTGGTGTTATAGATGACAACATAGTTAAACAGAAAAGTAGTATAAGTGGAATTAATATAATAGGTGGAAGAGAAAGTATCATACCTACTTGTGAAAAATATAACGTAGATGTAATTTTATTTGCTATAGCTAATATAGACAAGAAAGAAAAGACGGAGATATTAAATATCTGTAATCAAACAAAAGCACAAGTAAAGGTTATTCCTGACATGAAGGAAATATTATATAGCAACAAACCACTTAAGATAAATACATTTAAAGATGTTGAAATTGAAGATTTACTTGGACGTGATCCAATAAGACTAGAAAATGAAGATATAGCCGCTTTTATTAAAGATAAAATTGTTCTTGTTACAGGTGGCGGTGGTTCTATAGGTTCAGAACTATGTAGACAAATAGCAAGTTTTGGTGCTAGAGAATTACTAATGGTAGACATATATGAAAATACACTGTATGAAACAGAACTAGAAATTAGAAAAAAATATCCAGAACTTAATCTTACAGCAATAATTGCAAGTGTAAGAGATAGTAAGAGAATTAATGAAATATTTGAAAAATACAAACCAGAGATTGTATTCCATGCAGCAGCACATAAACATGTGCCATTAATGGAGACAAGCCCTATAGAAGCAATTAAGAACAATGTATTTGGAACATACAATGTAGCTAAAGCCGCAAATGATTTTGGTGTAGAAAAATTCATACTTGTTTCTACAGATAAAGCAGTTAATCCAACAAGTGTGATGGGTGCTACGAAAAGAATTTGTGAGATGATAATCCAAATGCAAAATTCTAAATCTAATACAAGTTATGTTGCAGTAAGATTTGGAAATGTTTTAGGAAGTCATGGTTCGGTAATTCCGATATTTAGAAAACAAATTGCTCAGGGTGGACCGGTAACAGTTACACATAAAGATATAACAAGATACTTTATGACAATACCTGAAGCAGTAGGCCTTATACTTCAAGCAATTACATTTGCAGAAGGTGGAGAAATATTTGTGCTAGATATGGGAGAACCAGTAAAGATTTATGATTTGGCAGAAAAAATGGTAAGACTTAGTGGCTTTGAACCAAACGTGGATATGCCAATAGTAGTTACAGGTTTAAGACCAGGAGAAAAGTTGTATGAAGAACTACTTGTAGCAGAAGAAGGTCTTTCTAAAACAATACATGAAAAAATAATGGTAACAAAAATCATGGATTTTGATACAAATGAAGTATATGAAGATTTAGAGATGCTAAAAGATGTAGTAAACTCTAAAGATGCAGTTAACAATGAAAAGATTAAGAAAATAATTAAAAAGATTGTTCCTACATTTATTGAAGAGCCAGAACATACAAAAAAAGTGAACAAGCACATGAACAACTCTGAAAAAATTCAGTATGTTATAACTTTAGATAAGGAAACAGGAGAATCTGAGATAGAAAAGAAAGAAAATTTAAGTATAGTAGAGGGGTAATTATTATGAACAAAAGAATATTTTTAGCTTCGCCACATATGTCTGACGAAGGGTATGAACAAGCTTATGTAAAAGAAGCTTTTGACACTAACTGGATAGCTCCACTTGGTGAAAATGTAAATAAATTCGAACAAGAATTAGCATGTTATGTAGGAACTGGACATGCAGCAGCTTTATCTGCCGGAACAGCAGCACTTCATTTAGCTATAAAAGCAGCTGGAGTAAAAAGGGGAGACATAGTATTTTGTTCTTCACTTACATTCTCGGCTACAGTAAATCCAGCGGTATATGAAGGTGCAATTCCTGTATTTATAGACAGTGAAAAAGATACATATAACATGGATCCAAGGGCTTTAGAAAAAGCATTTGAAAAATATCCAGATACTAAAGTTGTTATAGTAGTTCATTTATATGGAATTGCTGCAAACATTGAAGAAATTGCAAGAATATGTGAAAAACATAACGCAATACTTATTGAGGATGCAGCTGAAAGTTTAGGAACTACAGTAAATGGTAAATTTACAGGAACATTTGGTAAATATGGAATATTCTCTTTCAATGGTAATAAAATTATAACAACATCTGGTGGTGGAATGCTTGTATCTGAAGATGGGGATGCTATAGCAAAAACTAGATTCTGGGCAACTCAAGCTAGAGAACAAGCAAGACATTACGAACATAAAGAAATAGGATATAACTATAGAATGAGTAATATTTGTGCTGGTATTGGTAGAGGACAGTTAAAAGTTATAGAAGACAGAGTTGCAAAGAAAACAGAAATATTTAATATGTATAAAGAAGGCTTTAAAGATATTGCAGACATACAAATGCAAACAGTAGATGCAAGTCAAAGACCTAATTACTGGTTATCTACATTACTATTAGATGAAAATAGCAGAGTTAAGCCATTAGATATAATAGTAGCATTAGAAGAAAACAATATAGAAGCAAGACCAATATGGAAACCAATGCATATGCAACCGGTATTTGCTAATACAGTTTTAGTAAAAGCAGAAGATGATATGCCAGCGGTTTCAGAAGATATATTTGCAAGGGGTGTATGTCTTCCAAGTGATACAAAGATGACAAAAGAAGAGCAACAAACAGTAATAGATATAATAAAAAATCTTTGGAATAAATAGAAAAGAAAAATAGGGGATTTAAATGTATAAAAAATATGTTAAAAGAATATTAGATGTGGTTTTAAGTACACTAGCTTTAATAATACTTTCTCCAGTTTTGTTAATAGTAGCAATACTAGTTAGGATAAAACTTGGTGGTCCGGTAATCTTTAAACAGGATAGACCAGGAAAAGATGAAAAGATATTTAAGCTATATAAATTTAGAAGTATGACTAACGAAAAAGATGAAAACGGCAATCTACTTCCAGATGATAAAAGACTTACAAAGTTTGGAAAATTACTTAGAAGTACAAGCTTAGATGAACTGCCAGAGCTTATAAATATTATAAAAGGAGATATGAGTATAGTAGGCCCTAGACCTTTACTTGTGGAATATTTACCTTTATATAATGAAGAACAAAAACACAGACATGATGTAAGACCGGGGCTTACAGGTTATGCACAAGTGCATGGTAGAAATCTAGTAGATTGGGAATCGAGATTTAAACTTGATGTAGAGTATGTGAATAATATTTCGCTTAAAATGGATGTTAAAGTTTTAATTGATACAGTTAAAGTTGTCTTCAAAAGAGAAGGAATTTCCCAAGAAGGAAATGCGACTATGGAAATGTTTACTGGAAACAAAAATGAAAGAAAAGTAGGTTAGTAATATGAATAATATAAATATATTAATATTAAGTGCAGGAAGAAGAGTAGAGCTAGTTAATGAATTCAAAAAAGCTGCAAAAAAATTAGGTATAGAGAGTAAAATAATAGCGGCAGATATATCGAATACAGCTCCAGCAACATATTTTGCGGATAAAACATACATTATACCAAGAATTGGTGCGGAAGGTTATATAGAATCAATAATAGATATATGTAATCAAGAAGATGTGAGATTGGTAGTACCAACTATAGATACAGAATTACTGAGTATGGCTCAAAATAGGAAACAAATTGAAGCTAGAACAAAAGCTAAAGTTTTGGTATCAGATTTAAGTGCTATAGAAATATGTAGAGATAAAATAAGAACACAAGATTTTTTTGATAACAATGGATTCGGGGCTCCAAAGAGAATAGATGTTGAAACTGATGTAGAAGAGTTGAAATTTCCTATGTTTATAAAACCTTTGGATGGAAGTTCAAGTCAAAATACGTTTAAGGTAAATAATTATGAGGAATTAAAGTTTTTTAAAAATTATATTAAAAAACCTATATTACAGGAGTTTATATCTGGTGAAGAGTATACAATTGATTGCTTTTTGGATTTCAATGGAAATGTTATAACTGTAGTACCAAGAATAAGACTAGCAACAAGAAATGGTGAAGTTTTGAAAGGCAAAATAGTAAAAGATAGAGAAATAATTGAAGATGTTAAAAGATTATTAAAAAAGCTAAAACCAATAGGACAAATAACAGTACAGTGTATGAAAACTGCACATGGAATAAGATATATAGAAATAAATCCTAGATTTGGTGGTGGTGCTCCAATGAGCATAAAAGCGGGTGCGAACTCTTGTGAAAATCTATATAAATTATTATTGGGTGAGACTTTAGAGTATAATGAGAATTATAAAGAAAATCTTACTTTTTTAAGATTTGATGATTCGATAGCTCTTGACGAAAACAAGGAGTTAATTAATGATTAAGGTAGTAATATTTGATTTAGATGATACATTAATATCTGAAAGAGAATATATAAAAAGCGGATATAGAGCTGTTGCAAAAGCAATAAAGGATATGTACAACTTAGAAACAAATGAGGATGACATATATGGTTTACTAAATACTCTATTTGTAGAAAATAGCAAGCAAGTATTCGATAGAGCGCTAAAAAGTTTTGGTATATGTTATTCCAAAGAAGATATATTAGAATTAGTGCAAGTATATAGATGTCATGCACCTAGCATTGAATATTATGACGATGTACTAAATGTTATATCAAAATTAAAAGATAGGAATATAAGGCTTGGAATAATAACTGATGGATATGTAGAAACACAACAAGCTAAGTTAAAAGTATTAAACGCATATAACGCATTTGAAAAAATAATAGTTACTGAAGAATTAGGAAGAGATTATTGGAAACCACATCCAAAGTCGTTTCAGATGATGAAAGAGTACTTTAATGTGGAATATGAGGAAATGTTGTATGTAGGAGATAATCCTAATAAAGACTTTCATATAAAGAAACAACTACCAATTAGCACAGCAAGAATAATAAGAGAATATGGGATATATAAAGATGAGCCATATAAAGATAATATAATCTCGGATTATTTAATAAAGAATCTTAACCAATTATTAGATATAGTAAAATAAAAGCATATGATAAATATACTAAAATTACTGCAATTATAACAGAAATAAAATAGAAAGGAAAGTATATGAAAATATTAATTTTAGCAAATAATGATATAGGATTATATAATTTTAGAAGAGAATTATTAGAAAAGTTAATATCAGAAAAAAATGAAGTGTATATATCTTTACCATATGGAAGTAAGGTTGACAATATGGTTGAAATGGGATGTAGATTCATAGACACATCTGTTGACAGAAGAGGGAAGAATCCATTTAAAGACATAATATTGTTTTTTAGATATTTCAAAATAATAAAGAAAATTAAACCAGATGTCGTGTTAACATACACAATAAAACCAAACTTGTATGGTGGAATTTGTTGTAGGTTAAATAAAATAAAATGTATAGCAAATGTTACAGGCCTTGGTTCAGCATCTGAAAATAAAGGTTTACTGAATAAAGTCGTTTTAAAGCTATACAAAATTGCATTTGCGAAAAACAAATGTGTATTTTGCCAAAACCAGGAAAATCTTAATTATCTGGTAAATATTGGGATAGATAAAGAAAGGTTGATATTAATACCAGGTTCTGGTGTTAATCTACAACATTTTAATGTGTTGGAATATCCAAATGACAACACAATTGAGTTCTTGTTTATAGGAAGAATTATGCAAGCTAAAGGTATTGAACAATACTTAGATACCGCTAGCTATATAAGAGAAAAATATATTAACACGGTATTTCATATACTAGGAGAATGTGAAGAAGATTATAAGGACAAGCTTAAAGAGTTAGATGATAGAGGTATAATTAAATATCATGGATTACAAAGTGATATTAAACCATTTCTTGAAAGAAGTCATTGTACAATTCATCCAACATATTATCCGGAAGGAATGTCTAATGTATTATTGGAAAGTTCAGCATCTGGTAGACCTATAATAACAACAAATAAAAGTGGTTGTAAAGAAATAGTTGATGATGGAGTAAATGGATTTATTGTAACTGAAAAAGATTCTAATGATTTAATTGATAAAGTGGAAAAATTTATACAGCTATCTAATCAAGAGAGAAAAGTTATGGGATTAGCTGGTAGAAAAAAAGTAGAGAATGAGTTCGATAGGAATATAGTAATTAATGAATATTTGAAAGCAATAGAATAGATGTAGAAGAAAATTATGTATAATTTTATAAAGTTTTTTGAGAACGTATTTAAATTTTTAAGATTTAAAACTTGTTGTTGGAATAAAGGTTATTGTGAATAGTACTATAAATAACGAAGAACTTGTTAGAATAAAAACGAATATGTTGTAGAAAAAAGTATTTATGTTAAGGAGTAATATGAGAGGAAGAGAAAAATTTAATAGATATAAAAACATCTTGAATATAGCTACTAAGGTAATAGCAATATTACCCAAAAAGATTAGATTAAAATTATTTTATCATTTTAGAAAAACACAAGGAAATAAAGGCCTTGCACTTAGATATATATTATTAAAGAGTTTGTGTAGAAAATGTGGTGACAATGTTTCTATACAACCAGATGTTTATATATTTCATCCCGAAAATCTTACAATAGGTGATAATGTTTCTATTCATCCTATGTGTTATATAGAATGCGGAGAAGGGGAAATCATTATTGGAAATGATGTATCTATTGCACATGCAGTTACTATATTAGCGTTTAATCATAGATACTCGGACATGTCAATTAATATAAAAGATCAAGGAATTGATGTGGGAAAGACGATTGTGAATAATAATGTATGGATAGGAGCAAAATCAACTATTTTAATGGGAAGGGTTATAGGAACTGGTGCTATTATTGCAGCAAATACAGTAGTAAGTAGGGATGTTGAGCAAAATACAATAGTTGGGGGAATACCAAATAGAGTAATAAAAAGGAGGACATAATTGTGAAAGTTTTATTTATTCACTCACATAAATTCAGAAGAATAAATTCAAAAATATATTCTTTAGGTGGCTTATCACAAGAAGTACTTAATAGGTATATAATGCAAGATAATGAATTAACCGTGATTGCTAGGATAATAGACGAACAAGAAAGCAAATCAAATTATTCTGAAATAAAAGATTCAAGAGTTAAAATACTTAATATTAAAGAGTTAAAATTAAAAGGTCTAAAACAACAAATTAAGCAAGCGGATATAGTTATATTAAGATTACCTTGTATGATTGGAAATATTGCTGTTAAGTACATAAAAAAATTCAAAAAGAAATATTTAGTAGAAGTTGTAGCGTGTGCATGGGATGCGCTTACTAATCATGGATTTATAGGTAAATTAATAGCGCCATTGGCTTATATAAGGCTAAAAATGAAAGTAAAAGAAGCTTCAGATGTTTTATACGTTTCTAATAGTTTTTTGCAAAGTAGATATCCAACTAAAGGTAAAAATGTTGCATGCTCAGATGTAGTTTTAGAAGATATAGATAGTGATGTATTAAAGCAAAGAAAAGAAAAGTTAGATAAATTAAATTTGGATAGTAAAATAGTTCTAGGTACATGTGCAGCCGTTAATGTAAAATATAAAGGTCAACAATATGTTATAAAAGCTATAAATAAGTTAAAAAAACAAGGAATAAATATACAATATGAGTTGGTAGGAAGCGGAGATAATACTCGTTTAAATAAATTAGTAAAGAAATATGGACTAGAAGATAATGTAAAGTTTCTAGGAAGTATGGAGCATCAAGATGTATTTAAATGGTTAGATTCTATTGATATATATATACAGCCAAGTAATCAAGAAGGATTATGTAGAGCGCTATTAGAAGCTATGAGTAGAGCATGTCCATGTATTGCGAGCAATGCAGGTGGAAATCCAGAACTAATAGATAAAAAATATATATTCAAGAAAAAGAATGTTAAGGATTTGACACATAAATTGTGTAATATGTTAGATAGAGATAGTTTAAAAAAACAATCTGTCAATAATTTCGAAAAATCAAAAGAATATCAGAAAGAAAAATTAGAAAAAAGGAGAATGGAATTTTATAAAGATTTAAATCGAAACGAATAGTGGTTTAAGTCAGTATAATGCATGGTGCTTAGAATATGGTAGATATAATAAAAACAATAGCAGTAATTTTAGGCATATATTTTTTAGTAATTGATTTAAAACGATATATAGGTGGTAATAGAAATATTATTGTTTTTTTACAATGCGTATGTTTCTTTTTCTACTATATACCTATGATATGTGATTTGGTATATTCAAGACCTAATTACGAATCGTGGAGTTGGGGGTTTATAAAATCACATAAAGATACGACAACAGAGATTATATATTGTGTAGTAATCAGCTATATAACATATATGTTTCATTATTTTCAAAAAAAACATACAGTTTCAAATTTACTTGATGATTTAAAAATGAATTCATCAAAAATCTCTTTTTTATTACTATTTTTGTTGTCAATTATTATAATATATGTAATTACACAAATAGATAGTGAGTCTTTGAAAAGCATATTGACATATAATATGAGATTTCAAAGAAGAGAGAATGATATAATTGTTAAAAATATAGCATTTGCAATAATCGGACTAGCTTTGGTATACATATGTATTGAACCAAAGGTTAGAGTATTAATATTAAAAATAATATATATGTTTCCAATATTAACTTTTGCATGTTTGTTAAATGGTAAAAGAGCGTCAGTATTCATGTGTGTAGTAGGTTTGTTAATGATTTTAATTGTAAAGCATGTTATAAAAAAGAAAGTGACTTTAATTTTAATTGTAGGAATAAGTCTTTCTTTACTTGCTATATACGTTAGTTTTTATAATGATAGTGTAACAGGGGAAGCAGATGCTTATTTATCATATAGAATTAATTATGGTAGAGATGATACGTTAAAAATGACTATATATTCTGAGTTATACGATGACGGAATATTAGAGTATAGGGGACAGACGTTATTATACTATTTAACATTCTATATACCAAGGAATGTATGGAATACGAAACCGTATCCTTATGCTACTTATTTAACAGCGTATTTATGTAACTTGGGAGAAGTAAGAAACCTAGGCTGGAATATGACAACTTCAATTTTTGACGAGGTTCTATCAAATTTTGGATGGTTGGGATTATTATTAGTTCCTTTTATTATAAATAATTGCATTAAAGGAATAATGAAGCGTAATAAAGGTACGTTGGGAATGAGTATCGTATTTTTAGGTTTACTGGATGTTGTAATGCTAATTGCGGTACAGGCAAGCGCATTTTTAATTTTATATTTATTATTAGTATTACTTATTGTAATGTATGATAGAAAAGAAAAAAATATTAAAAAAAGGAGTGAGGGTATTGAATAAGAAAGTTTTGATATATTTTAATGAATATCATTTAAAGCCAATAGGTGGGCCAGCAGGGTATCTATATAATTTAAAAAAGGAAATTGATGAGAAAAAAATAGAAAACATTTATTTTATACAAGGTGAAGACAAGGATAGTTCAAAGAAAGTGTTTTTGCATAAATTGCCTAAAGCTATTGTTAAGTTGTATTATTTATATTCACGTATAAAAGAAAGAAAATACTTACTAGGTAGTAGTAAGAAAGAAGCGGTATTAGATTTAAATGAATATGATATTGTACACTTTCATTCAACAATTTCATTATATAAATGTAAAGATAGTTTAGAAAATTATAAAGGGAAAGTAGTATTAACATCACATTCACCAAAACCTATGTTTTTAGAAAAATATGAAGATACGGGCTTGTTAAAATTTGAAAAAACAATTAACAAGAAAAAATACATGGAAGGTTATGCGAATATTGATGAATATGCATTTAATAGAGCTGATTATATAGTATTTCCATGTGAAGAAGCAGAAGAACCATATTATAATAATTGGGAGAGATATAAGCTAATAAAAGAGAAAAATAAAGATAAATACAGATATTTATTAACAGGAATAAATCCTGCAATAGTTAAAGTGAAGAGAGAAGATTATAGAAAGAATTGCAATATACCAAATGAGGCTTTTGTAATTTCGTATGTAGGAAGACATAATGAAACAAAGGGATATAACGTATTAACAGATATAGGTAATGAAGTATTAACAAATGATAATTTCTATTTCTTGATAGGTGGAAGAGAAGAACCTTTGACAGGTTTAACGAATGATAAATGGATAGAGATAGGTTGGACGAATGATCCACATTCTCTAATAAATTCAGCTGATGTCTTTATATTACCAAATAAAGAGACATATTTTGATTTAATAATGTTAGAGGTTTTATCACTAGGCAAAATTGTAATTGCAAGTAATACTGGTGGTAATAAATATTTTAAGAAGTTAAATGCTGAAGGAGTATTATTATACAACAATGTTGAAGAATTAAAAGAATTAATTCAAAAAATTAGTAATATGTCTATTGAGGAAAGAAGAATTTTAGAACAAAGTAATAAAGAGATGTTTAATAATAATTTTACAAAAGAAATATTTACAAGAAATTATGTAGAAATACTTAATACTCTATAATACAATATGGAAGAAAGGGATCATAATGAGTAAAAATATAGCAAAAAATTACTTATACAATATGGCATATCAAATATTAAAAATCCTTATACCACTTATAACAACTCCTTATTTAGCGAGAGTATTAGGTGCTGAAGCGACAGGAATATACAGTTATACATTATCGATAACTACATATTTCGTTCTATTTGGAACGTTAGGCATTCCATTGTATGGTCAAAGAGAGACTGCATATTTACAGAGTGATATAAAAAAACGAAGTTTAGTCTTTTGGGAAATTACAATATTAAGACTTATAACTATGATTATATCTACAGTCGTATTCTACATCACATTCTGCAATGGAGATATGTATCAGACTTATTATAAAATATTTCTTTTAGAATTATTTGCAAATATTATAGATGTTAGTTGGTACTTTCAAGGACTCGAAGAATTCAAGAAGACGGTTACAAGAAATACTATTGTAAAAGTTATTAGTACTGTTCTAATATTTGTGTTAATAAAAGATAAAAATGATTTGAATAAATATATTTTTATATATGTGTTATCTAACTGTTTAGGGAACTTATCATTATGGCTATATCTAAAAAAGAGTTTGATTAAAATAAAATTAAGTGATATAAATATATTAAAACATTTGAAACCAACTTTAGTACTTTTTATACCACAGATAGCTATACAGGTATATACTGTTTTAGACAAGACTATGATAGGCGCATTGGTTCCAGATAAGGCTGAAACGGGTTATTATGAACAAGCTGAAAAAATAATTAAATTGTTGATGACAATAATAACAGCTATAAGTACAGTTATGGTGCCAAGAGTTGCAAATGAATTCTCAAAAGGAAAAAAAGATAAAGTTGTCCAATATATAAAGCAATCATTACAATTAGTTTGTTTTTTAGGATTACCAATGATGCTAGGTGTTATTTTGATTTCAAAAAACTTTGTACCATTGTTTTTTGGTAATGGATATGATAAAGTTTCAAATCTAATGAATGTATTAAGTGTAATTATAATATTTATAGGGTTTAGTAATGTAATAGGGAATCAATATTTAATAGCAACAAAAAAACAAAAAGGATATACTATTTCTGTAATGATAGGAGCTTTAGTAAATTTAGTATTTAATTTGATGCTTATAAGATTATTTAAATCAATTGGTGCTGCAATAGCAACAGTAATTGCAGAATTGATGGTAACTGTTATACAATTTAATTATGCTAAAGCAGACATTAGTATTAAAGACGTGGTAAAAAGTTCTTTTAATTATGTGATAGCAAGTGTATTAATGTTTATAATAGGTTTAATAATTGGCTGTATTAATATAAATAAAGTTTTATTAATGGCCTTACAAATATGTATTTGTGTAGTAGTATACATATTATATTTATATATAGTTAAGGATGAATTTTTAATAAAAATTATAAATGCTTTAAAATTTAGATTAAGGAGGATTTTTAATAATGTATGATTATTTAATAGTAGGAGCTGGATTATATGGCTCAATATTTGCTTATGAAGCAAACAAGAGAGGGAAAAAATGTCTTGTAATAGATAAAAGACCAAATATTGGTGGAAATATTTATACAGAAAATATTGATGGAATAAATGTACATAAATATGGAGCACATATATTTCATACTAGTAACAAACAAATATGGGATTATATAAATGGATTCGCAACATTTAATAGATATACAAATTCTCCTGTTGCAAGATATAAAGATGAATTATATAATTTGCCGTTCAATATGAATACATTTAATAAATTATGGGGAGTAATTACACCAGACGAGGCTAAACAAAAAATTGAAGAAGAGAAAAGAGAGTTTGGAGTTGAAGAACCAAATAATTTAGAAGAACAAGCTATAAACTTGGTGGGGAAAACTATATATGAAAAATTAGTTAAAGGATACACAGAAAAACAATGGGGTAAAAGTGCAACAGAACTTCCGAGTTTTATAATAAAAAGATTACCAGTTAGATTTATATATGATAACAATTATTTTAATGATGTATATCAAGGAATACCAGTTGGGGGCTATACACCAATAATTGAAAAAATGCTAAGTGGAATAGATGTAAGACTAAATTGTAATTTTTTTGATAATAGGAAAGAACTTTCAAATATAGCGAACAAAATAATATTTACTGGACCTATAGATCAGTATTATGATTATAAATTTGGAAGATTAGAATATAGAAGCTTGAAATTTGAAACAGAGAAAATAAACAAAAGTAATTATCAAGGAAATGCAGTTGTAAACTACACTGAATATGTAGTTCCGTATACTAGGATTATTGAACATAAACATTTTGAATTTGGACCCGGATTAGGAAAAACAGACGATTTAGATTATACAATAATAACAAAAGAGTATCCGGCAAAATGGGACATAGGAATGGAGCCTTATTATACAATTAATGACGAAAAAAATTTAAAACTATATGAAAGATATAAGGAACTTTCTCTGAAAGATAATAATATAATATTTTGTGGAAGACTTGGTCAATATAAATATTTTGATATGGATAAAGTAATAATAGAAGCTTTAAACATGGTAAAAATAGAATTTGGTGAAGAGTAAAAATAACACTGTAATAGGAGAATTAATATGTTGTATTTAGTAACAGGTGGAGCTGGGTTTATTGGTTCTAGCTTAACTGAAAGATTGTTAAAAGAAGGAAATAAAGTAATAGCAATAGATAATTTTTGCGATTTCTATAATCCAACAATAAAAGAAAATAATGTTAAGGGGTTTTTATCCAATCCAAACTATACATTATATAGAGTAGATATAAGATCTAAAGAGGATATCTTGAAAATCTTTAACGAAAATAAAATAGACGTAGTTGTACATTTAGCTGCTATGGCTGGTGTTAGACCTTCTATTGAAAATCCTGTGTTATATCAAGAAGTAAATTGTATGGGGACACAAAACATATTAGAAGCAATGAAAGAAAATAATGTTTTAAATCTTGTCATGGCATCTTCTAGTAGTGTGTATGGCAATTGCAAGCAAGTACCATTTAATGAAAATATGGTTGTAGATTTTGCCATAAGTCCATATGCTGCAACTAAAAAGGCAAATGAAGTAATGACACATGTTTATCACAAGTTATTTAATATGAATGTAATAATGCTTCGTTTCTTTACAGTTTATGGGCCAAAACAAAGACCAGATTTAGCCATAAATAAATTTACAAGACTTATGTTAGAAGGCTCTGAGATACCAATGTTTGGTGACGGAACAACATCTAGAGATTACACATATATAACAGATATTGTAGAAGGAATTGCTAGAAGTTGTAATTATGTTGAAAGTAACAAATCTGTATATGAAATATTAAATTTAGGAAACTCATCTCCTGTGTCTTTAAAAGAAATGATAGATACAATAGGGAAGGCTGTAGGTGTTATACCTAATATAAAACAACTTCCAATGCAACTAGGAGATGTTGAAAGAACATATGCTGATATATCTAAAGCTAAAGCGTTAATTGGATATGAGCCACAAGTATCATTTGAACAAGGAATTAAAAACTTTGTGGAGTGGTATAAACAAAATAGACAATTATATATGTAATAATATAAAGCATATTAAAATATTAAAACTCCCTGAGATTTTAACTAAATAAGTTTTTATGCGAAATGCAAAGTGAAGTGGTTGCAATTTGACATAATAAATGATATAATGAATATGTGTGTATAAAAAACTAATAATTAAAATTAATATTAGGAGGATATATTTGTTATGAAAATTGCAGTAGCAGGAACGGGATATGTTGGCCTTGTTGCAGGTGTATGTTTTGCAGAAAAAGGTCACAATGTCATGTGTGTAGATGTGGACGAGGCAAAGGTACAGATGATGCGGTCTGGCCATTCTCCAATCTACGAAGAGGGCTTAGAAGAGCTCATGGTCAAAAACTATCGTGAAGGACGTTTGGACTACACTACAGATTACAAGACAGCGTACAAAAATGCTGATGCAATCTTTATCGGCGTAGGTACACCCGAACTTCCCGATGGTTCTGCCAACCTCAACTATGTTGCAACTGTATCCAGACAGATTGCAGAAAGCGTAGAAAAGGACTGCTTGGTTGTGGTCAAATCTACAGTGCCCATCGGAACCAATGACAAGGTTGAACAGTTCATTAAAGACTGTTTGGTCAAAGATGTTAAGGTAGAAGTTGCAAGCAACCCCGAATTTCTGGCTCAAGGTACAGCAGTAAGAGACACCTTGGAAGCGAAAAGAATCGTAATCGGAACTGAAAGCAAGGAAGCAGAAGCCAAGCTTAAGGAAATTTACGAGCCTTTCGGTCTTCCTATTGTCTCTGTGAACAGAAGAAGCGCCGAGATGATTAAGTATGCTTCGAATGACTTCTTGGCTCTCAAGATTTCGTATATGAACGATATCGCAAATCTTTGTGAGCTGGTCGGAGCAAACATCCAGGACGTTGCGCTTGGAATGTCCTATGACCCCAGAATCGGTTCCAATTTCCTCAATGCAGGTATCGGTTACGGTGGTAGCTGTTTCCCCAAGGATACTAAGGCTCTGAAGTATCTGGCCAAGAAGCATGGCTATACTTTGAGAACTGTTGAGGCGGCTGTTGATGTCAATACAATGCAGAAGACTGCGTTGTTTAGAAAGGCATCAGACAGACTGATTACCTTCAATGGACTGAAGGTTGCAGTACTTGGCCTCACCTTTAAACCTGGAACAGACGACTTGAGAGAAGCCCCGTCTATTGACAATGTGGAACTTCTTCTTAAGCAGGGTGCAAACATTTATGCTTATGACCCTGCGGGTGTGGAAAACTTCAAGAAGAAGTATCCCGAGGGTATCACCTACGTGGCTACTCCCGAAGAAGCTTTGAGAGATGCAAATGTGTGCTTCGTCTTTACCGAGTGGGGAGAGATTAAGGCTGTTACACCTGAAATGTACAAGGCTCTTATGAGAACTCCTCTGGTTTACGATGGCAGAAACATTTATGCGTTGAATGCGATGGCAGACGCTGGAGTAGAATATCATTCTATTGGCAGATAAAAATAAAATTGCAGACGATTAATTTCGTCTGCAATTTTTCTGCTATTATGGAAAAAACTTGTAACATATGATAAAATTATTAAAGGAAGGTCGTAGAGGATGAAAAATAAAAAATTAAATATAATATTTAAAATATTAGGAATAGTATATATTTTAGTAAGCGTTATATTTCTTGCAAACGTAATTATGTTCAATATGTTGCCAAT